>CAZCNI010000054.1:0-8471 GCA_964499765.1 uncultured Polyangiaceae bacterium | reverse complement strand
AGTCGCAGGCATCCCCAAGGCAATCGTGGGCTACTGGACTGGTTCAGCCGGCGATATCCAGCCCATGACGGTAGCGGTTGTGGCAGCCACTCTGGTGGTGAGCATTGGCATTGTCGTGTTCTTCGAGCGCGCACAACGTCACATTCCAATCCAATACGCGCGCCGTCAAGTGGGCAGACGCATTTATGGCGGCAAGCAGGCACACCTACCGCTACGCGTGAACATGGCCAGCATGATTCCGCCGATCTTTGCGTCGAGCTTGCTCATGTTCCCGGCAACGCTGTCGTCGTTCAACATCCCCGGAATGCAGCTGCTCAGTGGCGTGCTCAACCGTGGTGACTGGGTATTCCAGGCCCTGTTTGGTCTGCTCATCGTGTTCTTTACGTTCTTCTACACCGCGGTCACTTTCCGACCCGTTGATGTAGCTGATAACCTCAAGAAGCAGCAGGCCAATATACCTGGGATTCGGCCCGGTAAGCAGACCGCCGAATTCATTGATGGTGTGATCAGTCGCTTGACTGTGGGTGGAGCCACTTACCTTGCCGCAATCTGCATCATTCCGTCGCTTATCATTCAAGCCGTACGGGTGCCCTTCCAGTTTGGTGGCACCAGTTTGATCATCGTAGTCGGGGTTGCGCTTGAGACCGTCAATCAGATTGAAGCGCACCTACTCACGCATAGCTACGAGGGTCTCACTGGGCCTACCGCAACCAAGCTTAGCGGACGGAGGCCGGCATGAGGCTCATTCTCATCGGCCCACCAGCTAGCGGAAAAGGAACCCAAGCGGACCTCCTGACGGCACGTTTGGCGATTCCCAAGATCTCCACCGGCGACATGCTCAGGGCTGCTAAGGCAGCGGGAACTGCGCTCGGCAAAGAAGCCGAGGCGTTCATGACAGCTGGTAAGCTAGTTCCTGATTCGGTCGTCATCGGGCTGGTGGAAGAACGACTGGGTCAATCCGACACAGCCCGGGGGTTCATTCTGGACGGGTTTCCCCGGACTGTACCCCAAGCCGAGGCTCTTCAAGCGTTGCTTGAACGTCTTTCGGCTCCAATTGACGCCGTGGTCCAGATTGCAGTACCGCGCGAATTACTGATGGAGCGTGCCACGCTACGCCGGATCGATCGGCAGAGTGGACAGATCTACCACCTCAAGTATAACCCACCCCCCGCCGGCGCTGACTTGGTTCATCGAGCGGATGACCATGAGGAAACGGTGAAGAAGCGATTGGACGAATACGACAACATGACAGCGGCATTATTGCCGTTTTATTCCGCTCTTCGACTGCTGCGCAAAGTCGATGGCGCAGGCTCACCGCAATCCGTCTTTTCCCGATTGCTGACCTCAATCGGCAAATAACAAGGCAATGAGCATTGAGTCCCGACCCGAAGGCTCCAATTGAAATGACAGGAATAGTCGAGAATACCCTACCATTAGCGCTTTACTCCGTGCGCCTAGCAGACGGCCGCTCGGTGCGCGCCTCGCTTGGCTCAACAGCGCGCCACGCCGTTACACGCTTGATCCCCGGTGACCGCGTGATGGTTCGAATCACTGCTCACGACCCCAACCGCGGTCTCATTACCAGCAAAACTCAGTAGAGGCAGACCATGAAGGTTAGACCCAGCGTTAAAAAGATTTGCGATAAGTGCAAAATCATCAAACGGCGAGGAATCGTCAGAATCATCTGCGAAAACCCCCGACACAAGCAGCGACAAGGTTAAGAGGCACACATGGCACGTATTGCTGGAATTGACCTACCCCGCCGAAAGGCCATTGCTCATGCCTTACCGTACATCTACGGCATTGGGTTGAGCGCATCGCTACAGATCTGCAAGAAGTCGGGGATCTCCGAGACACGCAAAGTCGACGAGCTCACAGAGTCCGAAGTCAAGTCCATCCGCGACATCATCGAAGCGGAGTACAAGGTCGAAGGCGATCTGCGCCGCGAAGTTCAGCAGAGCATCAAGCGACTCATGGATCTGGGATGCTACCGAGGGCTTCGCCATCGTAAAGGCTTGCCCGCCAACGGCCAGCGTACCCACACCAATGCGCGCACTCGCAAGGGTCCTCGCAAGGGTACCATGGCACGCACCAAGAAATAACTAACGAGTACTTACCCCCAATAACTGAGGAACCTTCGAATGGCAGCCACCAAGAAGCGTGCGGCAAAGAAAGTCGTCCGCAAGAATGTCGCGACGGGTATCGCCCACATTCAGTCCACTTTCAACAACACGGTCGTGACTATCTCCGACGTGAATGGCAATACGATTTCCTGGGCAAGCGCGGGCTCGCGAGGGTTCAAAGGGTCACGCAAAAGCACGCCGTTCGCGGCGCAGCTGGCAGCTGAAGAAGCCGCGCGTCGCGCCCAAGAGCATGGAATGCGGACGGTTGCCGTCTTCGTGCAAGGTCCGGGGGCAGGTCGCGAAAGCGCGCTTCGCGCACTGCAAAGCGCTGGGTTCCGCGTTACGATCATTCGCGACGTAACCCCCATTCCGCACAACGGTTGCCGGCCCCCCAAGCGACGCAGAGTCTAGGATAAAGAATATGGCACGTTATATTGGTCCTGTATGTAGACTATGCCGCCGTGAGGGCACGAAATTGTACCTCAAAGGCGAGCGGTGTTTTTCCGACAAGTGTGCCGTTAGCCGGCGCCCGTATCCGCCCGGTCAGCACGGGCAAGCCAGAGTGAAGCTCAGCGAGTACGCACTCCGACTTCGTGAAAAGCAGAAGACGCGCCGCATTTACGGCATCCTCGAAATGCAGTTCCAGAAGTATTACTTCGACGCTTCTGGTCTAAAGGGCCGAACCGGCGAAGAGATGCTGGGGCTCCTGGAGAGGCGACTTGACAACGTCATCCATCGTCTGGGTTTTGCCAGCACGCGCGCTCAGGGCCGCCAGCTAGTGCGACACAATCACGTGCTTGTTAATGGCAAGCGCGTCAACATTCCGAGTTACCAAGTCAAGCCAAACGACAAGGTCGAGATTCGTGAAGAGAGTCGAAAGATTGGTTTGGTAATGGCGTCAGTGGAAGCATCGAGCAGTCGGCAGCAGCCCAGCTGGCTCGAGGTAGACAAGGCAAACTTCGCCGGTCTAGTCAAGTCAATGCCGATACGCGATGAGCTCAACGAGCCCGCCATTCGCGAACAGTACGTTGTTGAATACTACTCTCGATAACTAGAGCTTGGATATTGTGCGGGCTGACCGCGGAGCAGGCAAAAGAGCGGTTTCTTTTGCCTGCTTGTGATGGTCGCGCAGGGCACCGATCGAAGAAAGGAACTACATGACGACGATAACTCAGATGACCAGTCGCAACTGGCGCGATCTGATTCGACCCAAGGCGATTCATCTCGAAGTTGAGTCAGCCACGGATTTTTACGGGAAGTTTACCTGTGAGCCGTTGGAGCGTGGCTTTGGCATTACCATTGGTAATTCACTTCGACGGGTGTTGCTCGCTTCCCTGCAAGGTGCTGCCATTACGGCGGTGCGCGTTGAAGGCGCCCTCCATGAGTTCACGACGATTCCGGACGTTGTTGAGGACGTAACAGACATCATCCTCAATCTCAAGGAGGTCGTCTTCAAGTCAGAAACGGTCAAGACTTACACGGTTCGACTCGAGAAAGAGGGACCTTGCACTGTGTATGCCGGAGACATTCAGGCGATCGATGGCCTTAAAGTGCTCAATGCTGCGCACCCAGTTGCGACTCTCGACAAGAAGGGTCCGTTGAGCATGGAGCTCACGGTCAATATCGGGCGTGGCTATGTGTCGGCGGAACGCAACAAGACTCCGACCATGCCGGTCGGCACGATTCCGATTGACGCATTGTTCTCACCGATCCGCAAGGTCAACTACACGGTACAGAATGCCCGCGTAGGTCAGCAAACTGACTACGACAAGCTCATTCTGGAAGTATGGACGAACGGCGCCGTGCGTCCCGCGGATGCAGTAGCGTTTGCGGCTAAGATTCTGAAGGAACAACTGTCGATTTGGATCAACTTCGAAGAGTCCGAAGAGACATCCTACAGCTTGCCTGGCTCAGAAGAAGAGCCACTAAATGAGAACCTGTTCCGGTCCGTTGATGAACTCGAGCTTTCCGTTCGGTCCGCCAACTGCCTGCAGAACGCCAACATCACATTGATTGGCGAATTGGTGCAGAAGACCGAACAGGATATGCTCAAGACCAAGAATTTCGGCCGAAAGTCACTGAAGGAAATCAAAGAGATTCTAGTGACGATGGGGCTGTCATTGGGAATGAAGTTGGACAATTGGCCTCAGATGCTCGAGCGTTGGAAGCAACAACAGGCTCAGGGCTAAGAACACGAGTTTGAAGGAGTTTTGAACCATGCGACACGGGAAGTCCGGACGGCAATTTGGCCGTAATACAGCCCACCGCCGCGCAATGTTCCGTGCGCTTGCGGCAAACCTGGTGGTCCACGAACGCATCGAGACTACTGATGCGAAGGCCAAGGAGCTACGCCGTATTGTTGAGCGTATCATTGGTCGGGCCATCCGACTTGGACCCATTGCCTACACGGGCCATGCAGATCTGAGCGTGGCGGATCGTGCTCGGCGTATTGCCGCGCAACGACAGCTGGCTAAGTTCCTTCAGCGGTTTGCTGTCACTCAGGACGGTGATGACACCAAACGCGTTGACATCATCGAAAAAGTATTCGTCGATCTGGCCAAGCGCTTCTGCAATCGCCCCGGCGGGTATACGCGGATTGTCAAATTGGGACCACGTGTTGGAGACAACGCGCCCATGTCGATCATTGAATTCGTTGGTAACGAGGCGCCGGCTACCGCCGAAGCCAAAGCTGCCATCGCTTCCTAAATCCACTGCACTGCGTTGAATGCATGGTCCTTCGACCATTCCTCAGCGTCAGCACCAATGGCGGCTTCCATCAGCCGCCATTGGTCGTTTGACCGTATGTCGGCTATTGCGGCTCTGCAGGTGGCTCGATGGGCTTCGGTCTTCGTAGCCAGATCAGGAGTGCGCTCAGGACTCCAGCGAAAGCAATGACTGCGCTCGCAATCCACCGCACGGAAGAATAGCGGTTCACGAGATTGCTCGGTTGCAGCTTAACCAACGTATGGCGCGCTAGCATGTTGCTCGGGTCGAGTTCAAGCGCGGCTCGCAATCGATCGACGTCGACAACGCCTCGCGATGCAGATTGAACGGCGCGTAGCGTGCTCGCGAGACTCTGTGCCTGCTTGCTCAGCGCCGGGTCTGACGACAACCGTTCCACTCGTGTAAGTGCTTCGAGAGCAGCGGTTGCGTTCGTGTCGCGTAGTGCCTGAGCAAGTCGGAAGTAGCCCGCTGCCATTTGTGAGCGCTTCTCAAACAGTGGGTCTTTGGCCAGCACTAAATCGTACGAGTGCCCCATGAGTTCGAGTTCACCCTTTTCCAGGTGCCTCTCGCCGTCCACGAACGTGCCGTAGACCCTCGCTAAGCGAAGGCGGTCAAATTCACCGAATAATTCGCGCGCAGTACGTTCCCATGTCCAGTCGCGTCGTGGTCGCTTACCCACCACGTCTTCGTAGGCATCGCGCAATTGCCAGAGTCCCACGGAGCCAAGCATTACGATCGATTGGCGCGCAGCCAGTCGAAGCTGGGTACGCTCGCTATTGGCGAATGAAATTATGATACGGGCAGCGTCAGGATCTCGGATGCGACCATAGGCACGCAATATATCCCCGAGTGCCTCGAAGTCACTGGTGCGAACGGACTCGCTCGGAATCGCGCGTCCCATCTGGTCTAGCCGCAGGCTCGCCCAGCGTGCCACCTTTTCTGCCGGGTGACGTCGCGCTTCGATCAGGGCGCCGAGCGCCCGGTCCTTCATGTCCGATAGTCGCTGCTGTACTTCAACGCGGACGAATTCACCGAACTTCGCATAGACGATTACGAGTTCGCGTGCCCCTTCAACCGTACCTGATGCCGACAACATGCGAACCAGTGCAGCAAGGGTTACGCTGTCTCGCCAGGTGGGATCCTTGGGGCTGAAAGTTCCGAGAAGTGTCTTGAGTACGCTCGGCTCGTTTGCTGCCGTGGCAGCGGCGCTCGAAGAACCGCGTCGCGTAAGAGTCTCATGGCGAGCCTCTCCGAACAGGCGCTTCATCTTCTCCTTGTCGGCATGTTCTGCCAACTGCAGCATCCGCTGGTGAACGGCGGGGACGATTCGTGGCTGAATCTCGACCAGTTCGGACATGACGCTGTCGCGGGCCTCAGCATCGTCAGCGAACAGCCCGTTGAGTTTTGCGCTGAGCTCCTGAATGTCTTCCGCATTCGGCTGTTGCGGCTCTAGACGCGGAACCTCCGGCAGCGCAGGTAGCGCACTTTCCGGGAGTGCTTCAGGTTCATTGCGCGTCACCGATGACGAGCCAGAACCCTCAGCGTCCGCGGCCGAACTCGGAATTGACGAAGCCGAGGAGTGGTGGTCCTTCGACGAAGCCGAGTAGTGGTCGGAGGACCACCACTTCGCAGCGTCGTCGGAGGACCATTGACGCGATGAATCTGCTAAGTGGACCCTATCTGCGGAATGTCGGTGTCCGGTCTTGGTCTCTGCTACCCCTTTGGTTGCGGCAACGAATACCATCAACCCTGCTGCAACGATTCCGAGCCGTGCTGACCAATAGGAAAAGCTCAACGCAGAGGGGGTTTTGCGACACGACGACCGCATGTATCTCTCAGTCTAGGATCCTGAAATCCGAGTACTCGCCCACGTAGCTCCGCCAACGGGTGTCGACCTTGTCGACTCGAGCGGCACTCGGCCCCTTTTGTGCCCACCCGTGCAGGTCCCGAACCGCGGCTTCTTCGCCTTCTGCAAGCATTTCCAACGAACCATCCGCACGATTGCGCACCCAACCACAGACACCAAGTCGGCGAGCCTCGCGTTGGGCAGAGGCTCTGAAGTACACCCCCTGCACTCGACCTCTGACGACCATATGCAGCTGTTTAAGAGCCATTCACGCAAGCCCGTACCCGACGGAGCAGTCAGCTGCAAGCGCTCGACCCACAGATTTAGCTGCTTTGACCTTCAGGCCCTCCAGCAATTCGCTTCGAAACGCATTGGTCCGATGGGCCGAACGGGAGGTCAACATCACTATGGATTCCACACGGGGAACGTGATTGCATCGCAGCCGTGACTTCCCGTCAATCCTCCCGCCCGCCTGCGCGCTCGCGTCGACCAAAGGTCGTTGATGCGGCACTGAAGCGTGAAGCAAAGGTGGCTAAAGCGCTACGCGAGATTGGCACTGCGCTGGCCCCGACTGAAGAACTCGACGATGTTCTCGAACTGCTACTTGCGCGAACGCAGGAACTCCTAGAGAGCGACCGTGCCACTCTCTACATTCTTGACGAGAGCACGGGTGAGCTTGTCAGTCGACTCTTAGTCGGAGGTGAAGTCCGCTCGGTTAGGATGCGAGTGGGCTTTGGAATTGCTGGCATCGTCGCGCAGACCGGGAAAACCATCAGACTGCGCGACGCCTATAGTGACCCGCGTTTCGAACCTCAGTGGGACCTTCTGACCGGATTCATCACGCGGAGTCTGCTGGCAACACCACTGCATGATCACCTGGGGTGCACGATTGGCGTGTTGCAGGTGCTTAACAAGAAGAACAATCAAGAATTTAACGACGACGACGAGGCTCTGCTGATCGCACTTAGCACTCAGGCGGCCGTCGTGATTGCACACTCACGTCTGGTGTTGAGGCTCAGCGAAAACAACCGCCAACTGTGGGAGACGCACCAACGGCTGCAACAGCGCGTTCGAGAGCTGCAACTATTGTTCGATCTCGAACGTTCCACGGCCCGCGCGACATCACTACAAGAGTTAGCCTGCGCAGCGCTAAGTCAAATCACTGCAACGTGCGACGTCATGGGTGCGGCCGTGTTGGTCAGCGATGAGGAAAGTGGCGATCTGATTCTCTTTGAACTGGATTCTACACGAGATGGCAAACCCGTGAGCAGTGCGGCCAAAAGTGGCGACGGCTGGCTCGGAAAGACCATGCTCGAGGGAAATGCTCGAATCCTCGATCGGACTGACCTAGCAGCGCTGCCGCTTGAGACTCACTTCGAATTTCCAGTTACCAATGGTATTGTTGCGCCGCTCGAAGGTGTGGACAACCACCTAGGTGCAGCGGGTCTGTTCGGTCACAAAAACAACAAAGATTTTGACCAAGACGACCTAGAACTCCTCCGTCTGTTGTCGTCAAACATCTCGACAGCCTTGCGGTTACTCCGGGCAGCGACCGCACGCGAGCGCACTGAACGTCTGACGGCAATTGGCAGGCTCCTGTCGCAAGTGGTTCACGACTTCAAGACGCCGATGACCGTCATCAGCGGTTACGCGCAACTGATGGTCGACTGCGACGACCGCGCGCAACGATCAGCATACTCAGAAGAGATCCTGCGCCAGTTCGAACTAGTCACCTCAATGCAACGAGAGGTATTGGAGTTCGCTCGAGGCGAACGGAG
>CAZCNI010000053.1:0-8571 GCA_964499765.1 uncultured Polyangiaceae bacterium | reverse complement strand
AAACAGCACCCCCTTCGTTAGGCCATTGTTTACCATGTGCAAAAGGGCACCAAACACCGCAGCCCCGCCGATTCCGATGCCAAGCACCAAGATCCCCATGTGCTCAACGCTCGAGTACGCGAGCATGCGTTTGAAGTCCTTTTGCCTTGCCATAAAGACGCCCGCCACCAGCATCGAGACGAGTCCCAGCGCGATCATGGGCTTTCGTGCAAAATCACCTTCCCCCGCCGCCACACAGATTCGATACGATCGCAGGATGGCCAAGAACGCCCCACTGGTCAGTCCGCCCGCTAACAAGGTGCCCACTACGCCGGGAGCCTCCCCGTATGCATCCGGTTTCCATGTGTGCATGGGTGCCAGGCCCATCTTGGTGCCATACCCAATCAAGAGGAACACGAACGCTGCATGTAACCAAGAACGCGACATATAGGGCGCGTCTCTGATCAGATCGGAAAGGTTGAGCGACGGATCGCGCCCTGAGCAAAGCACGGCATACCCGAGAAAGAAGCAACCCAGCAGCGCGAGTGCAATTCCAACCGACCCGACGAGTAGGTACTTCCAAACGGCTTCGAGCGACCGAGCCGAGCGGTGAAAGTATAACAACGGCGCGGTCGACAGCGTGCTGGCCTCCATTGCGACCCACAGTAAACCCAGGTGATGGGATTCGGTCATCAAGGTGAGTACGCCAAAAAACGTCAACACCGCCGTGCAAAAGACTCTTGCGTTACCATCACGGCTTTGAGCCAGATAGCCAGGCACGTACAACGCACAAGCCGCGAATAGCAGCGTGGTAAAGCCGAGCACCACTTTGCCTAGCGGATCGAGCAGAAGCCACCCGTTCATTCCTCGTACGAGCGGTTGATTGATGGCAATTGCTACGAGTACCAGCTGTACCAAGCCTGCGATCGCTACGACCCAAGGTCTTGCGCGGTTGGACGGAATTACAAACGCGAGAATTGCGAATGCGATTGGTGCGACAAACAAAAGCCATGCCATGGATCAGTCTCTTAACTGCGAGAGGCGCGTCGTGTCGAGTGATGAAAATTCGCGTTTGATGTGATTGATGATGATTCCCATGACGAATACGGCGACCAAAAGATCCAGCAAGACTCCCATCTCGACCAGGAATGGCATCGCATGTACCAACGTGAGGCCCATGATGAAAACGCCGTTCTCGAGCACCAGATAGCCAACTGCTTGTGTAATTGCCTTTCGGCGTGTCGTTAGCAGTAGGAATCCACTAAAGACGGTAGACAATGACGTGGGGATCAGCAGCGAGGCCATGTGGGTATTGGCCAGCGGCAGTGCATGCGCGAACAAGATTGCAAGTCCGGTCCCTAGGGCACACACTAGCAGTGACGGGATCAGCCCAATGAGTGGCTCCACCTCGCGTTGAATTCCAACGTCGCGTAATGCGCGCAGGAGCATTTGGGGAATGATGATCCCCTTCAAGGCCAGCGTGACTGCCGCAATTATCAACGGTTGTGGTCCAAATTGCTCGTGCGCGAACAAAGCTACGATGCCCAGCACGATCCCCTGAGCGGCCGATGCAGTGATGAGCGCGCGGATGCGACTTGTGCCTAGTGCAAAGAAATTGAGCAAAAGCACGACGATCAGGAGCGAGTCAGCGATATTGGTCATAGCTACCTAGCCAGCAAGATAATGCCGAAGCCCGACAAGAGGCAGGCGGCAACGAGCAAGTTCGTTACGCGGCGCAGTCGGAGACGCGCAATCGTTGATTCGACGACACCGACGGTGACCGCAAATGCGACCATTGCCGACAGATAGGCGAACCAGTTCGCGGTTGCTCCAGCGAATTTGAATGGAAATGCCGAACGAACGACGATGGTTCCAAGCACGAACAGCTTAATTGATGCACCATACAAGATTGCTCCAAGGGGCGGGCCGCTGTGATCGAGCACCATCACTTCGTGGATCATCGTCAGTTCTAGATGTGTATTGGGGTCGTCGACTGGAATACGACTACATTCCGCAAGTACGACGATGAATAGGCTGACTACGACCAACACGAGCGGCGCCGTAACTTGGCTCCAGCCCCCGGGCATCGAATCGCCCAGCATGGTTGATAGCGACAACGACATCGAGCGTTTCGCAAGTACTAGCAATCCTAGAAAGAGTGCGGGCTCGGCCAGGCAAGCAAAGGTTGCTTCGCGCGCGGCACCCATTCCCTCGAAGGCTGAACCCGTATCGAGAGCTGCCAATACCGTAAAGAATCTCCCCAGGCCAAATAGGTAGGCAAAGAAGACTAGATCACCTGCGAACGCGATTGGTGCTTGTGTATATCCAAGCGGCACGATCAGTCCGGCCATCAGTGACGTGACGAGCGCGACGACAGGACCTGCCTGAAACAGCCATGTCGTCGTGCTGCTTAAGACGACTCCCTTTCGAAACAGCTTGACGATGTCATAGTAAGGCTGCAGCAGAGGCGCCCCGATGCGACCGGCAAAGGCTGCCTTCACTTTGACGATGATCCCTTGGAACAGCGGCGGCAAGAGCAACAGGCAAACGAGATGAGCAATCAACTGACCAATGGGCACCGCAATTCTCCTAATGCCAGACGACCAACATCATGACCAACGCAACCAAGATATAGATGATGTAGATATGGATACGTCCCGCTTGGATCCGTCGGAACCAGTACGCGGCTCTGGCCAAGCCACGCAAGGCGGGAAGCACAACTAGGTCGAGGACTACCTCTGGCACGTGGCTTTCGAAGTGGCTTTTCGGCGGAAAGGGTTCGGCGAGTGTGGGTGTTACTGCGCGCGGACGCAAGAACACCGAAAATAGGGCAACGAGCCCGTCGGCGAACGAGGAAGCCGTGTACTGCATGCGCGCCGAGGGCGCGCTGTAGCCGCAGTCCCAAGTGAGAGCGCGTGCGGTCCGTGCCGGAGGAGCCACGCGTTTCAAAATGAAGGCCACTACCAGTGACACAACGAGCAAAGCGCAATTGATGCGCATCAGCGTGGTGAAGGGAACCAGTGACGAAAGACGGGCCAAGTTCGGACCCAGTTGCCACGCCGTAACGGCGCGATCGAGCGCCCCGGTCACCAGGAAGGGCATCGTGCCGATGAGGATGCAACCGATCGAGAGGACGGCCATGGGAAGCCGCATCGACACCGGACTCTCGCGTGGATCAGAGTGGTCCTGGCAACGGGGCTCGCCCAGAAACACTACCCCATAGACCTTGACGAAGCAGGCCACTGCGAGTGCCCCAACCAAAGCCAACAGAGGCACCCCAAAGAGCAGCAACGTACCAATGGGACTATGACCCTGTACCCCGCCCTTGAGCATTCCCATGTAGAGGAGTAGTTCGCTGATGAAACCATTGAGTGGAGGTAGGCCGCAGATGGCCGTGGCACCGATTAGAAAGGCGAGCGCGGTAAAAGGCAGCTTCTTTGCCAAGCCACCCATACGATCGAGCTCGCGCGTCTTGGTGCCCGCGATGACCGAGCCCGCGCAGAAAAAGAGCAGCGCTTTGAAAAGCCCATGGTTGAAAGTATGGAGTAAGGCACCGGCAAGACCAAGTGCCACGAGTTCTAGGTGGGATGTCGTACGCCCGATCATGGCTACGCCAAGGCTCATCACGATGATGCCGATGTTTTCCACACTATGGTACGCCAGTAGTCGTTTCAAATCGTGCTGACCGAGGGCAAATGCTACCCCGAGCACCGCCGATACAGCCCCGAATCCGAACAGAACAATCCCCCACCAGAGAGGCATGTGTTCGGAGATTGAGCTCAATCGAATGAGGCCATAGATGCCCATCTTGATTAGCACGCCGGACATCAGCGCTGAAACGTGCGTTGGGGCGTTGGCGTGGGCTCCCGGAAGCCACAAGTGCAACGGCATGATGCCAGCTTTGAGTCCGAATCCGAATACTCCCAAGCAAAAGATGGCCGTGCCGAGCGGTGAGTCGGCAGCAAGTCGGGTCGTCGAAAATGAGAACGACCCAGTGGCGGTTCGCAGCAGAGCGAACATGGCGATCAACGCAAGCGTGCCGAAGCGTGTTGCCACGAGGTACACGAAGCCGCACTCGCGTGTGGCCGCGCTCCGATCATCGGCGCTCAACGCCAGGAACGCTGCGAGTGCCATCACCTCCCACCCAACGAGAAATAGGATCGAGTTGTTTGCCACTACCAGGAGCGCCATGCCCGCGACCATCAAGCCATAGAAGGTGCGCAATTGAACGGTGCAATCAGGATGCTTCCCGGAAGGCCAATAGCCGATGCCGTAGATCGTTCCAAGCGCGCCGATCAAGAACACTTGAGTTAGAAAGATCCCAGCTATTGGATCGATTCGGATATCGAGTGCTCCGCCCGGGACCGCCCAGGCGCTGCTCCAAGCGACCGATCCGATACCCAAAACGGCACGAACGGAGGCGATAATTCCGCAGACGGCACCGGCGAGCATCGTCACGACTCCCACGGACGTCGACAATTGCGGTCGCCGCTGTGTGCCAACCAACGAAGACAATATGCCGCTGATCCCCGCCAAGAAGGCGGCTACGAGTGACAACGCGGCGTTCACCAAAATCCCCTCAGGGAGCTGGCCGCGCTCCACGTCAATGCGACTAGAAGTGTCACTAGGATATAGAGCACGTAAACGTGCAGGATTCCCTGCTGCATGAAGCGCAGCCGCACGAAGCGATTCGTCCAATTCTCGAAGAACGGTTCGTAGACGCTACGTGTCACCGGATCCACTATTTCGCTTTCCAAGCGACTCGCTGTAGGAAAGAGGCCCAGCGGGACTCGTGCACTGAAGCGAGGTCCAAACGAGCGTGGTAGTATACTCGACGTAAACAACTCGGAGAAGGCTCGACCGGTATACTGCATCCGACCCGTTGGTGCCGTGTAGCCGCAACCCCAAGTTTCCACGACCCGAACTCGCCTATTGGCCAGTGCCAAGACGGTTGCATAAACACATGCGATTAGAATCGCGATCATAACGCGGTTGAGAATACTAATCTGTGACAGCCCTGATTGCGGGTCAAATGAGATGTATGGGCGACCGAGCAATTGCGAGACTACCGGACGCAGCAATGTCGTGAAGGTAATCGGACTCAAGGCAAGCGCGAGGATGGTCAACGCGAGTAGCATCATCGGCAACACCATCCAGCGCGATGACTCTTTGGCTGCTGCGGCCCTGGGTGTGCGCGCAGTGCCTAGCAACGCCACCCCAATTAGTCGAGTGAAGCAAAGGGCGGCCATCGCACCGATCAAGGACGCTGCTGCCACGGCTGCCATGACGGCCACCGTGGCTCCCCCGTTCGCCGAGACGGCGGCGCGCAGAAGGCTCGAATACATGAGCCACTCGCTGACGAATCCATTGAGAGGGGGCAGGCCTGCCATGCCTACGGCACCCATCAACAGCACGATTGCGGTGCGGGGCATTCGACGATAGAGGCCTCCGAATTGCTCGAGATCTCGGCTGTGGCACTGATGCACCAAACTTCCGGCACCGAGAAACATCAGCCCCTTCATGGCCGCATGGTTCCACACGTGCAGTAGACCTCCGAGCATCCCCAACGTAGCGACAATCGGTCGATTGGAGGTCACCCCCCACAACGACGTGCCGATGCACAAAAGTATTAGACCGATATTCTCGACGCTCGAATAGGCGAGCAGGCGTTTGATATCTCGTTGGTAGAGTGCGCAGCCAATGCCGACAACTCCCCCTGCGATACCGAGCATCATTAGAGACGGACCCCAACCAGGTTGCGGACCGCCGAGCAGCAGCAAGATCCGCAAAATGCCGTAGATCCCTAGCTTGATCATCACACCGGACATCAAAGCTGACACGTGAGATGGCGCGGCCGCGTGCGCTTCAGGTAACCAGACGTGCAGCGGAAAGATCCCAGCCTTGGCGCCGAATCCAATGAGAGCCAGAAGGAACAGCAGGCTGGCAACTGCGCCTCGGGGTCTGGGCATGGTCGCAATTGCACCAAATTCGAAGCTGTGGGCGTACGAACCCATAGTTAGAAACAAGGCTAGCAGGCAGGCAACGCCCACGTGAGTGGCGATTAAGTACACGAATGACGCACGTCGAACCGAAGACTCTTGGTGGTCGAAACTGATCAGCAAGAAGGCCGCCAGCGACATCATCTCCCAGGCATACAAGAACAATACGGCATGTCGCGCAACTAGTACGAGTGCCATGCCCGCAAGCAATAGATTGTACGCAGTCCACGGCAAGGATTGAGCACGATTGGGAGCATGTTCGAGCAGATACACGCGGCCATAGCATGCGGCGACACCGCCGAGCAGAAAGAGCGGAACCAGGAAGAACGCAGAGAGTGGATCGAGACCGAAAGACAACTTTGCAATTGGGATCGACCAGCCGAGAGAAAGCGCCTCGGTCCTACCTGAAGACAGAACGAGGACCGCAGTGAGTGTGCCAAACCCACAGCTCACAATGGCCGTCATCGCGCCTAGCCACGCAGCGACCCGCGGCCAAGCAGAAAAGACCACTGACAGCGCGGCTCCGACGAGCAGTGCCAGTATGACTGCGAGAACGGAGGTCACTACGTGGCGTCCCCCAAGTCGCAACTCGATGCCCGATCCACGCGCGTCGCTTCGGCCAAGATTTCTTCCGCAGTCGCGCGGTCAATCACCGCCTGCTTGAAGCGGGGATCTTGCAGCGCCGCTGAGAGCCGAGATAGAAGATATAGATGAGAACGAACCGTCAGCGTGACGAGTGAGAAGAACGTATGAACCGGGCGGGCATCAATGGCCTGAAAATCGACCGGCTGAGCCAGAAAGCACAACGAAACAGTCGGCTGATCTGCTGGCAACACAACGGGTGACCGAACATGCGGTATTGCGATGCCGTCACCGACGCCGGTCGAGCCGATTGCCTCGCGGGCCAGAAGAACCTCGAACAAGAGTTCGCGATCTGCTTCACTCGCCAGCGGACTTCGTTTCACGATGGCGCGCAGGACCGACTCGCGATCCGTTCCTTCGACATTATGATAGATGCCGCCAGCGCGCAGCGCTGTAGCAAAGCCAGGTGCTGAATTATCGACGAGTCGGCGGGACGCAGGGAATGCGTCGACTGAAACGGCCAGCCCACGTGCTGTTGCCCATTCCAGAAGTTCTGTTCGATGGAATCGGTAATGATCGTTAACGGATTGGTAAGGAATCGCCGATTGCTTGATCCACCGATAGATCGTTTGCTCCGTCGTATTCAACAGTTTGGCCGCTTCTTGTACAGTAAGCTTCATCGCTTCGTCCCACGAACAGCAAAATCCCGACACCTGCCACAAGTGACCTTGCAGACGCTTAGTCCAGGATTAAACAACCGAATGGACAGTTGAGCTGAAACAGATTCACGTTTCGGATGCTCTCTATCGGGGCTGATGCAGCCACATCGAAAAACCGAGCAATAACGTGACATGTGGCGTTCAGCCTGTGCCCCCGTCTATCACATGACTCCTCGCGGCGCAACTTAGCTTTGATTCGTCAACTTTGGTCGGTGTCTCCCAGGCGATCAAGTGACTGCTGTTTCAAGCGGCGGGCTGTATTCTATTGTAGACGGGTGAGCGCACCGTCAACGCACTTGGCGACTGAACAGTGCAAGCCGATTGCTGTGCGTGTATGCGAAGAGAAGTGCGAGTCGCAGGCGGTGAGGTTTTCTTCGGACTCGTGCATTGAACGACTCAATACGTAGCCCACCTAATCGCTAAATCCAAATTGCAAACCTACGCCGCCGTACCCGCGCCCAAGCGCGTGATTGCGTTGGGAGACGGTGCGGTTTCAGGCGGTTGTTTTGCGGGCTCGGATCAAGTCCACAAATGGGGTCGCCGCAGACGTCCCCGTTGACTTGTATATTCCTCCTTCAGTGAGCACCGACGTGCCAAAGATACTGTCACTGACCGCGACGCGACGAGTTGGCGGCTTAAACGTGAAAGAGCCGGTTTCTTTGGTCCTTCGCCCTGGCCAACGCGATTGCCTTGGTTGTCTCGGGCCTTGTGCTGCTGGCTCCACCTTGGTATCAAATCACCCGCGGCTGTCAGGCCGATCTTGGAGCTCCGCTGTCTGCCGCCCGGTGGCTTCTAATTGATGCACTGTTGAACATTCACTACTTCAGTTCCTTGTACGGCAAGTCGACTTATATGTTCGATGCCTGGCCCAGTTTGCTCTGCAGGTACCCCATGAATGGGCTCATGACCTTGTGGCGTCAGGCAGACTGGCGCACGCGCCCCATTCATTTGCTATACGTATTCTGGATGTTCTGCGCTTCTGTCTATCTTCACCACCACTACTTGGTCGATGGTCTCTGTTTTGTGGGGCTTTCGGTCTACATCGTAAGGCGGCTCTCTGCGCGCTGGAGCTCGGCAACCGATGCAACCGCTTCTATTGCCTGCACAGGCTCGTTTCAGGAGTTTCCATGACACCGGAGAACGCTGTGAAACCATCTGATCCCAAGTCCGACGTCTCCTGGTTTCGGCGCGCGCTGTCCCGCCTCGTGGAACAGCAGGTGCGCCACCCCTGGTACTTCTTGGCCGTTGCGTTACTGCTGACAGCACCCGCCTTCTACCTGTCGCGTCAGCTT
>CAZCNI010000052.1:2283-8619 GCA_964499765.1 uncultured Polyangiaceae bacterium | reverse complement strand
GGCGTCCATCAGGTGCCGGTAGAAGCCGCTCGGTCTGCGCACGGTCTGGCAAGCATTGTGCACGACGAAGTCGAGGCGCCTTTCGGTATCACACAAATGGCGCGCAAATTCTTCGACGCTGGGCGTGTGACGCAGATCCAGGCCGTAGATCGTCAAGCGATCACGGAATGTGTCGAAATCCGCTTCTCGCCCATAGCGCATCGCCGCATCCCGCGGGAAACGCGTAGCCACAATGACCCGCGCGCCGGCACGCAACAGCAACAGCACCGCTTGGTATCCAATTTTAACGCGCCCGCCGCTGACCAACGCAACGCGACCGTCGAGGTTGGCGGTTTGGGTTCGCTTCTGATAGTTGAAGTCCCCACACGATACGCACATTTGATCATAGAAAAAATGCATGTGCGCGGACAGGGTTTTGCAGATGTAGCAAGCACGCGGCGTGTGCAAAGGCAACACGTCCTCGGGGCGCGCGTCGTCTGTCTGCCCAGCGTCAAACGTTCCGCCAGCAGCCGCCTCAAGGGCAAGCGGGCCCGGGCCCGTGAGCGTTGCGCGCAACCGCTTCTGACGAATACCCGCGCGCTCGAGCTGCCGTTCGTCGTCGACGCGAAGCGCGTTCTTCTTTTTCCTGATGATTTCTCGCGCCAGCCGCCGTTGTTCATCGCGCTCGGGGCGCGAGACCCTCCCCGCTGCAGTCAACAGGCGGATTCGGGTCTCTAAATCCACTGCCGTCAAGGCAGCGCGATCCTCGACCAATAACTCGAGGATTCGGATGCATTGGTCAATGTCTTGGTTGGTAATGGACATGAGAACGGGGCCCATAGGCCGCTGCCTCCTAGCACGGGACGCTCGCGTCGGCATTCAACGGAGATTGTCAGCTTACGACTGAGCTTCATATTGTCTTCTGATAGTCTTAGCCAAAGGCTAAGCTCGACCCTGCCTTGCTCACATCAGTGGTGCAACAAGTTCGCGACGAGTCAGCAGCGTATAGCAAGCTCATCGAGTCTTTCGCGCCGGCGAGCTTGCGGCTGCGCCAACTGCAACGCGCCAAGACAGCCGTCGCGCAATCGGCGCGCATGCAGCTCGCGCAATTGAAACGCGCCTACAAGGCCGAAGGCTTCTCGGAAGCGGACGTTCACAGTGTGATCCCCGATCGGCCGCGTTCGACCAAGAAAGTCGAGCCGACCTCGGCCGCTCCAGTCGCGCCAAGCGCGAACGCGTCAACGCACGAGGAACCCAATCAACCGAGCTAATCGGCCGTACTCCCGCCAAGGCGTGGCCCGGCGACCGCGCCCCCCAATAGCTGGCCCATTGCGAAATTCGGCGAAAAACCGCAAAGCAACGCGGAACCGGCTGGGTACGGATCGAGTAAACCTCCTCGGCAAGGGGCTCCCTGCAAACGCCGGGAGCAGTTTGCCGGGGTGGGTAGTCTGTCCCGGCTGCACACGGGAGGCGCAAACCCGAACGGAAATGACGAACCGGCTGTGTGCGCCGTCAGCTCGGCGCACGGCTCTTCGTGAAGCTCACAGTCACGGGAGCTGCAACGCCGAGCGGTGAAAGCGAAACTGTGACGCACGCCTCGAGCTTTCCGAGCTCCGAGCGCGAACCGTGGGTTGCCGGATCCGGTGTGGCAATCGGGTATTTCAGATCCGGATGGAGCCGGGGCGGGTAGCATGCTCGAAGGACCATGCGATTAATGCTTAAGCCTACCGCACCGCGCGCAGTGCAGTGAGCATCACCTCGGGCGGCGCGAAGTCAGTGAAGCGCTTGACCTCGGAACCAGCGGAATCGAAGAGAATCACCGTTGGCAGGCCGAGCACGTTCATTCGCTTGATGCTATCGGCAACTACGGGATCTTCGTCGTTGGTTGCATCGACTTTGACAGCAACGAAGCGCGCAGCTTCTTCTTTTACGCTGGCTTGCGAAAAGGTCAGCTTATCGAGTTCTTTGCACGCACCACACCAGGCCGCGCCAAAGTCAACCAAGAGCGGTCGAGCCTCGGTGCGCGCCTGAGCCTGGGCGGTTACGAGCGGCACGTGCTGCCAGGCAAAGGTACCGGTCGGACGCGCAATGAGAACCGTTGCGCTAAGGCCTCCCAGCGTCACTAGCAAAATGCCGAAAGCTTTAGCGACGCAGCCGCCAACGGTTGCCGCGGCAAAGTCTCGGTTGATCGCGCCGAGCAGGAGGCCCACCACGGCAGCACCAACGGCCAACGAGGCGCCTGCTAACCCGCCGGGAACCATGCGGGAGAGTGCCGGAAAAGCATTACTCAGAAAATAAGCTGCCACGATGAGCAACACGATCCCAAAGAACGATTTGACATGGATCATCCAGCGGCCGCTCTTGGGCAAATGAACGGCAAATGCTCCCACCAAGAAGAATGGCAGGCCAAGACCCATGGCAAAAGTTCCCATTGAGCCCGCTCCCATGGCAATGCTTCGCGTCTTGGCAATGAAGGCCAAAATGCCCGTCAAAACCGGGCCCGTGCAAGGCGCCGCAACCAGCCCGCTGACCATACCGAGCACGAAGGCGCCGCGCAGACCAATGCCACCCATGGTTGCCAAGCGGTTGGTCAGCGACGAAGGGAGCGCAAATTCAAAAGCGCCAAACATCGAGAATGCCATGACGACGAACAGTGCACTGATGCCGCTAACGACCCAGCGATTCTGAAGGGCAGCACCGAAAAGACTACCCGTAAGACCCGCCGCCACACCGAGCGGAACGAACATCGCAACAATGCCAGCGACGAACGCAAGCGACAGGCCAATGCCTTGCCAGCGGCTTTTGGCTTGGCGCGCACCGAACACGCTCACGGTAACCGCGATCATCGGATAGACGCACGGGGTAAGGCTGACCAGTACGCCCCCAACGAAAGCGGAGGCCATTGCAGCCAGCGGCCCTTGCTCCAAAGCACGGGTGAAGGCGTCCGCACCATTTTGCGCCGCAGCAGCTAGCGATGGGCGAAGAAAGGCAACAGCGACCGCGGATACGGCTAGGGCGCGACGATTCATGCGGCAAACGTAGTCCGAATAGCAGTGACGTCGAGGCCGATGTCGATTGCTACTTCTGCCGAAGTTTCCGGCGCAAAGTGGCCAGCATACGCCGGGCATGCGTCAATTCGCCTTGCAGCGCAATGGCAAGCGCCGCGCGACCGCGCAGCGTGCGTTTGGTAAAAGCCAGCAGGTGCTCGCGCGCCCTGGGCAGATCTCCACAATAGTAGGCGAGCTCCCCAAGCACGAATTGGCCATATCCGCTGCCGCACGGAACCACGGCCAGTTGGTCATAGAGCACAGCAAGGTTCTCGCCCTTGTGCCCAGCAGCGCGGCGCGCCAATGCCAACTGCGCGCGATAGAGCGGCCTGTCTGTGGTGCCCCAACGGACCGCACGTGAGAATGCAAGAATGGCTTGGTCGAACTCCGCAGCAAGGTAAAGCACGCTGCCCATGGTCCAGCAGTGAAAGGCCCGACGTGAGGCCGGCCCGATTCGACTCGCAAGACGCAGGTACCCCGCGGCGCGTCCTACCTCGCCGAGGCCAATGCAAGCACGCGCTGCGTCTTGATAAACGACGTCCTTCAGCACGCCGGTCTTGAGATTCCGCTCGGCCACTGAGAGCGCCTCGTCGAACTTCTTCTGCTCGAGCAGCGACAGGTACAGCTGGCGCAGCAGCATGGATCGCGTGGTTGGATCCACGCGACGGCCGGTTTCCAGACCCTTTCGGGCGTACTTGGCTCTCTGATCCGACGTGCGGGCCAAAGTCGCCTGCTGCAGGAGGGACTCCGGAGCAATGGCTAGGGGTGCAACCTCACGGCTTCGAGGCATTAACCGCATGCTACCAGGGCCTAAACACACGTCCAGATTTTGACAATTCGGTCCCCGAGCGAGCTCGGCTTTACTCCGAGGCCGTATCGAGACATGTTCCCGGACAGCCATGCGTCGTCGTTGTCTTTGTCTCGTGCTTGCGATTGGTTTTTGCGCCTGTGGCCGCCCAGCGACGGTTCAGGAGTGCGAAGAGATCGCCAACCGGGTCGCCATCCTCGAATTCGAAGCAGCCGCGAAAACTACGACGCCGCCAAGACCTGAGCAGGTGCAGGTTATCCGCGCTCGCGTGAATGATGCCATGACCAAGGGTTGCGTGGGCAAGCGCATCACCGAGCGAGCCCTGCAGTGCATGCGCAAAGCCAAGACGGCCGACGCAATTCAGAAGGATTGTTTCGATTGATGGCACGGCGGTTCCCCAATCGTGATGGGCTTTTCTGGTTGGTCTTGTGCGGCACTCTTCTGGCGGGGTGCGCCAAACCACTGAATGCGGATGAGTGTCTACAACTGCTCGATCGCTACGTCACGCTGTTGGCGGTCTCGGATCGCCCCGAAACCACGGCAGAACAGCGTAACCAGATGCACCTGCAAGCGCGGGAACTGTCCAAGCGCGATCCGACCTTTGGAAAGTGCGGCAAACAAGTACCGCGACGCAAGTTCGAATGCGCCATGAAGGCGGTTAACACCGACCTTTTTGAGCAGTGCCTGATGTAGTCGACCCCGCTAGATGGCGGGACCGTGAATGCCCGACAGCGCGCGCTGAACCAATACGTCAGAAATCCGATGCGTCTTTGAAAATTGCCGCATGGCCAAGATGGGCTGCAGTGCGCGCTGCACCGACCCCTCTGCATCCCCACTCGCCAGCAGTCGTTGCGCGGCAAAGCCGCGCAGATAGTCGTAATTCTGACGCGAAAATGCGGTGAGCACGTCAATGACCGCGTCAATGTGGTTCATCTTCATGTAAGGACAGGTTGCGCAACCACCCTCGAGCGAACACCCCTCTCCGGTTGCCGCACCGGGAATCACCGGCAGTTGTTTGTCGTCACTGACGACGATTGCCTCAGCAGCAACCGGGAAAATGACTTCCACGCTGACACTATTGCCCGCTTGCGCGGCCAGCTGTTGCTGCACCTGATGCACGAGGGAGGTCACGAGCCCGACTTCGGTACCGAGCACGACGCGAAGCCGCTGCTGTGCGTTGGTTGCAAGCGCATCACCCACCCGATCTCGGACGAAACGCAGAATGTCAGAGGTCGATCCTGCAACTCCTCGCCCAAGTCCTTGGGCTTCGAGCGCCAGCCCAAACATCGCCCCCGGCACCTCGAGATGCGCGGTGATCAACGCATCGCCATAGTCGCACCGCACGCGGCTAGCCACTTCATCACCGAACATGTGATGGACAATGCAATTGCCCGCCTCAAAGTAGTGAAATCGTGAGAGCACCCGGCTCAGCTGTGCCGCATCGAAGTCAGGGTGAACGGAGCGCACCGCTGCGTCCCCCCGTTGCACCAGAGTTTCGAGTAGACAAGCAACGTTACGACCCATGTAGGTGTCGGGGCCAAACCAGACGTGACCGTCGGGGATCTGCGCAAAGCACTGTAAAACCGTGGCAACGACGTTGGCTGACGTGCAGGTAATGGTCGGAAGCCGCGCCTCAGCCGCTGCCTTGGTCGTCAGGCTCGTGTTCACGTAAATCACGTGTACTGAGCGAGGCGTCTTCGCTGCTTTCGTCAGATAACTGAGATAAGCGGGAGACTCTGCAGCTTCTGCCAGTGAGCAGCTGATGGCGGATCTAGCCGCGCGCAACACCGGAAGCTCACGGTGGCCCGATGCATCCAAGAGCGATCGCACGTTCTCGCTCATGAAGTCTACCCCCAGTACCAGAATACCCTTGACCCCAGTGGCCGCCATCTGCACTGCTTTGTCGGCCATGACCAGCGAATCCGAAATATTGATATGTGGCCAATCGCAAGCCAGCAAAGCGCCCTGAATTTCCGGAGCCATATAGTAGTGGGCCACGACTCCAATCCCAGTTGCCCTGAGCAGCTGCCCAAGGTCTTTCACCGTTTCAGGGTCTGGGTCGAGCACTGCCCGCTGAGCTTCGGCAAACGCGCCCTGCGCCTCCAGCCGATCAGCGGTCACCAACAAAGAAGGAAAGTCGGGCTCGTAAATCATCGCGTTGGCTGTTCTACCGCTAGTGAATGCCACGAGCTAGTAAATCCCCCGGCTCGCGACTCGACCTAGTTGCGGCGATTCCACTGAGGTGATGGGTCCTTCGGACCCGACCGCTGCGCGGCCAATCGCGCTACTATCCTAATTTCTTTGGGCATGACGCCGAGGAATGCTGGTCCTTTCATCGGAGGACCATCGCCCAAACCCAAATTCGCTTCGCGAATTTCTAGCACATCGATTCAATAGAATCGATGTGCTAGCCCGCGATCTGTTACACAGTTGGACTTCCCCACTTGGCCGAGCACTCCTTGCATCCGCTGATCATCCAATCGAATGGCAAACGGAAATCAC
>CAZCNI010000052.1:0-2183 GCA_964499765.1 uncultured Polyangiaceae bacterium | reverse complement strand
GCCGAGCACTCCTTGCATCCGCTGATCATCCAATCGAATGGCAAACGGAAATCACGCCGATGGGGCGTGCTCACAGCAGTGGCCAATTGTGGTCACCTCCTTCGGCGAGCGGAGCCAGCACTGTATCTGGTTTTTGCCGCTCTCTGTACGCTCACCTCAGCGCAGACTTTTTTCGCGGCACGACAGTCTGCGCTACGCATGTCCGAAGCGGCACGCCAGGCGCTCACCCTGGACGACCCGGTGCGGCAACTTGCGCCCGTTGCTTGGTCAGCACCCCTGGATGACGTGTTCATCCACTTCGATTATGCGCGGTCACTGGCCCAGGGCCATTTCTTCGAATGGTCACCGGGCGGCGGGTATTCCAGCGGAGCAACCAGTTGGCTTTATCCAGCGATCCTCGGTGCCGCATACAGACTGGGCTTCACGGGTTTCGGTCTGGGGTATTTCTCGGATTGGTTCGCGGTCATTTGCGTGTTCGGCGGTTTCATCGCGCTAAGGCGTGCATTCGCCCACTACTCGTGGTGGCTGCACTACTTGGTCGTGACGGCCATCTGCTTTCAAGGTCTCCTAGCGTTCGCATTGTGGAGCGGGATGGAGTTCGCACCTTTCTTCTTGCTTTGGTGTTGTGGACAAGCTGCGTTTCAGTCCCTGGTCGAGAGTTCCACCGAGAGTGCGCGGCGCCAAAAGGCCTGGCTCATTGGGCTTCTGGGCTTTCTGCTAACGGCGACGCGACCTGAGTCGGTCCTCTGTCTGGCAATCTGGGCGTTCTTTGCCATCCGTAGCAAACCAGTACCCCGCGGCTTGCGCACAGAACTGGGGCTCGGTCTGCGCATGCTTGGCCCCTGTTGTGCGTACCTAATCACGCGCGCACTAGTGAACCAAATACTGACCGGCGAGTTCGCGGATGCGGGCTCACTGGCAAAACTAGTATTTCTAGCGCCCCACGGTGGCAATCTCGACTTACTCTGGCTGTGGCTCACGAACCTGGGGTTTCAGTTCGGTCGCATCACAGCGTATCACTCTGGTCAGTATTTGGTTCTTGGCTGTTTGCTCTGGGTTCCTGTGCTCGGCTCGCTGATACTGCACCGATCACGGGCTGAAGCCCGGGTGCTTATTGCAATGGCAATCTCTTGGATGTGCCTAGTGGCAAGCAATGAATACGTCCGTTACCAAAACGATCGGTACACCATGGCCCCCTTGGCGTGGCTGATTTTGTGTGGAGCCTGCGGGACGCACGAATTCATCTGCATCAGCCTCAGAAGAACGCGACATTCACGCACCACGTTTTCCAGTGTCGTTCCTGCATCGTTAGCGTTGCTCACCGGTCTTGCCTGGTGGCAGAATCAGGCACCAAGGTGGAGGCAGCAAACGTGGCTATTCGGCCGCGCTAGTCGTAACATAGCCGAGCAGCAGGTGCGTTTGGGGATGTTACTCGGTGCTGACCCCGAGGTCGCTTCCCATCGACTCTTGTTGGGGGACGCGGGCGCGCTTCAGTACTTCTCCTCGATGCCGGGACTCGATGCATTCGGGCTTGGTACGACCCATGATTTGCCCTTTGCCAAGGCAGTACGGCTGGGCAATGGTGCCACCGTCGAGTTAATCGAGCGGATGGCACCGTGGGCTCGCCCCGACTTGATGGCTCTTTACCCCAGTTGGTGGAAGGATTTGCCCTTGTGGTTCGGGCACCGTGTCCTCGAGGTCGACATCGCTGGTAACGTAATGTGCGGTGCCCGCAACAAGGTATTATACTTCGCGGACTGGAGGGGCCTCGAGAACGGCTCCCTACCCACAACCATGAACCCCAACTGGCATGTGGCGGACGAACTGGACGTGGCAGATCTCGTGAGCGAAGCTGACCACGATTTCTCGGTCTCGCGACGCCAGTCCGGCTATGTCTTCATGAAATTGCTCCCTCTTCCGCAGGACCCAGAGCATGACCTTTTCGATGCAGGGCGGGTTCTGTTCGACGGCGATCAGATGCGATTCAAGATGTTTCACTTGACTCCGGGTCAACCGATGCGTCTGGTCTTGCGCGCGGCCCCGCACGCCCCCATGCAGTGTCGCGTACTGCGCAACGGTCGCGACCATGGGATTGTGACCTTCACGCCCAAAGATTCTTGGGTCGAGCTATCCATCGACATCGGGGCGACAACGGGTGAGCCCAATGAGGAATTGCTAATCCG
>CAZCNI010000051.1:2823-8651 GCA_964499765.1 uncultured Polyangiaceae bacterium | reverse complement strand
GCCGACTCTGGCACGTAGCCACTCTCCCCAATCACTTTCGGGTCGCTAGAACCATCGGGTTTAGCACGGTGCTCCTCAACGCCGAGGACACCACCTGGTTTCAACACGCGCAGGGCCGCAGAAAGAACATTATCAATAACGCCAGCATTGACCCAACCATGCCAATTGCGGAAAGTCACAACCATGTCAGCAGAGGAATCGGGCCCGAGCGACACTCCCTTTTGTGACCAATCCACGGTGCGTATGGTTACATTGCCAAACGTGGCTGGATCGCGGCCGAGCCGTTCAGCAAGAAATTTGGCGTTCTTCGTGCCCTCTGAATCCGCGGGTCCGTTCGGGTCGGCCGCGGTCACGGTGAGCGCACCGCTCGGACCCAACAGAGGAGCCAGAACCGCCGTGTACCAGCCGCGGCCAGCCGACAGCTCGATCACGGTCATCTTCTCCTGTACCCCGAAGAATTCCAGAGTCTCGCGGGGGTGCCGATAAACATCTCGCGCTCGTTCTTCCGCTGTCCGCTGGGACCCAGCGAGTACGCTTGTCAATTTTGCGTCAATTGGACTGCCGCCATGCGCGGCGGCCATATCTGAAGGACCTGCGGGTGTGCGGGCTGAAGACTGGTGGCTTGCACAAGCCACTAGAGCAGCGAGTGGAGCAACTAGATTTATGATGGTTCTTTTTAGGAGCTGTTGCATTGAGGGCCCATTATTGGACAAGCCAATCACCTTGCCAAGCGTGGGCTCGAGACCACTAGCGTAACCTGTTACCAAAATATTGAGATGGCTTACCCGGTCGAGGGGAATCCACATAGTAAGTAGTAAGCGACCGCAATTGCTTCACGAAAAGCACCAACGGCTCTATGGACGCTGGGTGAAACGACCCCTACCCCAACGACCGTGTGGAAATACCGGCGAAAGAACCACTCGCACCGGCAAACGTGATACGTGTCGGTCACGACGATGATGCGCTTTGCCGGCGTGAGTTGGGAGGCGAAGCGCGCATTCTCAGCCGTGTCAATTGAGCGAGATTCTAGGATGAGATTGCGATCGGGTACCCCAAGGCTTCGCGCCACCACGGCAGCGGCTTCGGCCTCGGTGGGTGGCCACTTACCACTTCCGCCCGTCAACACAATTATGGGCGCTCGCCCAGCTTGCCACAGTGAGACGGCTCTCGTAGTCCTTCGAACCAACGAAGGGCTCGCTCGCCCGTCAGGATTGACCTTGCACCCGGCTACGACAATTGCATCCCACTGTCCGCCAGGGTCCTGACGATGCCCGCTAACGTCTAGCCCCACTGCAGCCGCTACCCAAATGGGAAAACCGACAATGGCTGCCCCTGCGGCTAGTAACGACCGGCGTCGCTTTCTGCGTTTCAGACTGGACGGCAAGCGGTCGGGAGACATCTTCACTTTCAGTGCTTGGATGACCTAAGAAGCAGCAGCTTCGAAGAATGGTAGTTCGATCACGAACCGGGTTCCTTCTGCGAACGACGCGTCCCAACCAATGATTCCTCCCGCGCTCTCCACTAGACCTCGACATACTGCAAGGCCAAGGCCCGTGCCCTTGCCAACCTCCTTAGTGGTAACAAACGGTTCGAACAAACGTTCACGCACGGCGGTTGCAAGCCCCGAACCATTGTCTTCTACCTCTATCCGCACCGCCTTACCTTGGGTTCTACAAAGCAATTGGATCGTGCCCTCACCGTTGAGCGCGTCTGCTGCATTGAGGAGCAGATTGAGCAACACTTGCACGAGTTCAGCACGAGGTAGACTTACGAGGGCCAGTGGTTCCTCAAGCCGTTTCACAATCTGTACTTGCTTCATGATCTTCTGGGGACGCACGAGCGCCAGCGCGTCGTTGATGGCTTCGCTCACGTCTCCCGGCTGCTTCGGCAGCGCGGGGTCAAGCGATTGACTGGGACGCGCAAAGTCGAGTAAATCACGCAGCACTTTGTGAATTCTCTCTGTTTCTCGCCGCATGCGCAGCAAGAAGTCGCTCTGTTCTGCTGGCGTGAGCCCACCGGCAATCAACAGATCTTCGAACCCAATCAGTGAAGCTAGCGGGTTACCAATCTCGTGTGCAAGACCCGCGGCTAGTCGACCCACGGAAGCCAAACGTTCAGAGCGCACCAACCTCTCCTGCGCTTCCCGGAGCCGTTCAGTAGCCGCATCGACTTCAGCAACGTGCCGGCGCAGTTCACGCTCTTCATCGAGCAGACGCGCCGTCATACTCGACAAACTGTTGTCGAGTGTCATCAACTCGGTCGCCGGCATTTGGGTTACTTCCCAACGTCGCGAACCAGATGCTACACGTTGCGCAGCCCGGGCAAGCGTCTCGAGCGGTTGCACCACGATTCGCCCAAGCGCAATGTAGATTGCCACTAGCAGAAGTAGTGCGACAAGCCCCATGTACAGACCATACATGCGAGCGAGTTGTCGCAGTCTGACCCCGGAGTCGTCGAGCTTGACTACCGCACGCGCCTGAACCTGCGCGTCAGAACACGCGACGACTAGTGAGTGCTGCCCTGCCATTTCGAGCACCGTGCCTTCAGGAGCAATTGACCCAACACTTTCAATCTTGCTCGCCCAGACGTCAGGACCAAAGCGGCGCAACTGGTGTCCAAGTGCGTCCAAAACAAGACCCGCAATTAGGTGTTGACTCACCGGCTCGGCAACGGGTACCTGGGCCAGCTCCGCGCGACAAGCAACCTGCCCGAGCTCAAGTGCCATCCGCTGCTGTTGTCGATCAAGTGACAGGCGCGCCAGCGTGTTCTGCGCCCAGAGGAGCGGACCAAGCGCGACCGCCAGCAGACCGCCGATCAGCAAGAGGATTTGGATTCTGAGTCCGATGCGCACGCCGCGATTTCTGGTCATTTCACGGAATAGGGGTGCCCGTTGCCGCGGGCTGAGGGGTCGAGCTCGGGCTACTCGACGCGCCTTCGGCGGTTCTGATGCTCAGTGCTAGCTTGGCTGTGGCCAATGCCTCGGTCGATTCCGGCGCTGCGCGAAGCTCAACCGTAACGTTGAAGTCGCCTGCGTTCGCATATTGGTGTGTCGCGTCAGGAGAAGCGCTTGAAGTCGGACTACTGCCATCGCCAAAAGTGAAGCGGTACACCGGCGATTCCGGTAACGGGCCAGATACATGCGCATGCAGCCCAACGTCAACCTGGGGCTGTGAAATTACGCTGTTGGCCCTGATTTCCATCTTCAAAGACTGCGCGGTGACGTTCCGCGTCACCGCAGCCAATTCCTGCGTGGGCTGTGCCGCGTCGAACACCGAGGCGCGTACCGTGAACGTGCCCTCCTTAGACCAAGCATGGGATTGGGCGACGCGCAGCGTTCCATTGGCGTTGGCCGTCCACTCGCTGCCCACTTTCGGTGAGCCATCGCCGAACTCCCACTGCACGACGAGGGTCTTGCGGTCTTCTGTAACGCCCGTGAGGCTGAGCGTGCTCAGGACGTCTTGGCCCAGGCGCACAGTGGTCGCATCAGAAGGAACCATCGACGCCGTGAGCGATACGTCGTCGAATGTCAAACGAACAGATGCTGATTGGCTCATGTTCGCGTTCACCGCGCTCAGCAGAAGTACTTCGCTCGATTTTACGTCGACCCTTAGCGGACGAGATGCGGAAAGCCCCGGTTCCATCGCCTGCCCTGCACCGAGCCTCAGGAGGCGCAGGTTTACACTCGCGGGCGTGTCGGCTGCAAGCTTCAGCTGCACGCTGCGCACGATATCGGGCCTAGCATCGATGACGAGACAGGCCCAACGTGCCGTGAACGAACTCGGTACCTCGAGTGTTACGGTACCCGCGCGCGCATCTTCCGCGAACTGAGTCACCTGGGTGCAAACATCGTGACTGCGCAAGGCCTCGAGCACCAGGCCATGTTCTGCAAGCAGCCGCTCGTTGACATAACCGGCATAGTGCTCGAGCAGTGACTTCTTCGTTATTTCCTGCAACGCAAGGTCCACTGCCAACACCGGGGACTGCCCATCGTTGCTAGCCTTGGTATCCAGTTCGGTCATAACGTGCGTGGTGTCGTTCCAAATTCTGAAGAGGTCTGGTTGCGGGTCACCGGTTCTCGTCAGTAGGCTGAGGAACAGTGGTGAACTGGGCCAATCATCTGCAATGAGCGGGCTCGTCAATCGTTTGAACGATGGTGGCGTATTGATAGCGCGAACCCCACTGACACGTGTAGCCAGCGCGTCGAACATGGACGCAAACCAGAATTCGCGACCCCGCATCGAACCTGGACTCACGTAGCCAACTGCAATCGTCGCGAAAGCAGCGCGGGCGAGTGCGTGACTTCGCTGCCGCGGCAGCTCGCGGCGAGCAAACACCGGCATGAGCGCCGCCGTATGCGGCGGGTTCGATTGACAGGCACACGTGAAGTGCAATCCCTCCGCGATCCGAAAGCCCATTTTCTGGTACTCACTGAGAGCAGATTCCAGTTGGGCAAGGGCATTCAGTGGCTGCTGATCAGCGATTGCTGCCGCACTCTGCACTTCATCAGCCTTCGGCTCGAACAGGATCGCAAAGTGGTCGGAGGCAGAATAGACCGCTGGTCCTTTGAAGAAGAAAAGCGCAACAAAGCCCGGCTGCCACAGGCGCGCGCGGGCGATCCTTCGCGCTCCGTCGTACTCGGTCGGGAGCAGCTGCCACGCTTGCTCCATCGAATCGCGAAAGCCAATAGCCATCGCCGGCACGCGCGTTCTTGCGAGCTGGTCCACATCCACTACCATCTCGAGAGTGGCGGGCTGCGACCAGTGGGCGTTGTAGGCAGTAGCGATCTCGAGGACGGTGGCGGGGTTGACTGTTGCCCCACAGAACTCAGCGCCCGAGGTCGGCGCGCGCGCAATTACCACATGCGTGGTCTTGTGCAGTGCATTGGCCGGCAATTGCAGATTGAGCAGGTTCGGGACATCGACGCGCTGCTCGGCAGCCAAAGAGTCGACCGCAGCGTCTGCGAGCGTAACCGCTGACCATTGAGGCGGAGACTCTGCGCGCTTGTTCGCCGTGGCGGTCGCTGCCGCTTGGCTCGGAACAGGCCGGAGGCCGTGGCGCGCTTTGGTCAACAAACGAAGTGCAAATACAGCGCCCATCGTGACGGCAAAACCCAAGACCGTCAGACCCAAGAGTATTGCAATAATGCGTCCGGTTCGGCCCCCTTTGCGTTGAGGGTCGGGAGCCCAGCTAGGAGTATCGCTGATCGGGTATGGAACTTCTGGATTGAAGGGCGCTTCCCAGTCAGGTGGCTCCACTTGCGCGGGGTTGCTGTGCAGGCTTGGATCAGTCTCGCGGATGCCTGAACCCTCGATGGTGGCAGACCTCAATGAGCGGCGGTCCGGATCATTACGCTCGTTGATAGTGCCAGGCACCTGTCCGTCATCAACGAACTCGAGGGCAACGCCACCAATGCGAAACAGTTGCCCTGGTGTCAACTGAAGTTCATTGACCCGCCGCACTCCAACCCAGATCCCGTTGGTATTCTCCAGATCCGTTAGCAGCCAGCCTTGCGGCGTTTGCTGGATTCTTGCGTGCCGCAGCGAGACGGAGCTCTCCGGAATTACGAGTTGGTTTTCCGCACTTCGACCTACTGTGACGTCTTTGCCAGGGATTTCCAGCTCAGACCCTAGCCCCGCAATGGAAGCCGGCGAGTGCAGACGCAAATGGGGCACAACTAGGGGTATACCATAATAGGCTCTTGCCCATCCAGGTTCGCGGCGGTCATTCTACTGGCGATTTGGGGCCCGGCCCGAACCCCTTCTGCCCTTCACCACCTCGCGTGCACCATGGTCATTCTGCTGGCGGTTTGGGGCCCGGCCCAAACTGCT
>CAZCNI010000051.1:2307-2723 GCA_964499765.1 uncultured Polyangiaceae bacterium | reverse complement strand
TCTACACTTTCATGCTGGCGGTTTGGGGCCCGACCCAAACCGCTTCTACACTTTCATGCTGGCGGTTTGGGGCCCGACCCAAACCGCTTCTACACTTTCGTCACTCGTCACTTCCGTCACTCATCACTTCGCGTGCACTTCGACCAATGGCAACAGGTTAGGCAACTTCGCGATTCTGCTGCGTGCCTGGACGTAGCCGCCCTTCAGGTTGCGTACGTCTCTGAATCCAAGATGTTTCAGAATGCGGGTGGCCAAGTGACCACGGATCCCCACTTGGCAGAACACAACCGTGGGCTTGTCGGCGTCAAGTTTCTGGTGCTCGGTACGCAGGTTATCCACCGGAATGTTGATCGCCCCCTCAAGGGTCCCAGCAGCGTATTCGCTCGCAGTCCGAACATCGACCAACTGTACTCCGG
>CAZCNI010000051.1:0-2207 GCA_964499765.1 uncultured Polyangiaceae bacterium | reverse complement strand
AGGGTCCCAGCAGCGTATTCGCTCGCAGTCCGAACATCGACCAACTGTACTCCGGCCTGAATGTCTTCAACGCCCGGACTGATGCCCATCTGCTGGTTCTGCGCCACGAAAGCTGCGTAGTGTACTGGATCTTTGGCGCCAGAAAACTGCGGCGCATAGCATAAATCAAGTTGTGCCAAGTCGTCGATGGTGCCCCGGAAATGCAGGAGCGTCGCAATCACATCGATCCGCTTGTCGACCCCGGCACCACCGACGGCTTGTGCACCGAGGACTCGTCCATTCGAGCGGTCATACACGAGCTGCAGGTGCATCTGCTTCGCGCCCGGATAGTATCCCGCATGGTCGTTCGGGTGAATGATCACGCGCTCGACGTCGAAGCCCATTTTCTTGGCGGAAGAGAAGCTCAACCCCGTCATGGCCACGTCGAGCTTGAAAATGCGCACCACGGCCGTGCCCAGCACGCTTGCGGCCGATCGAGAATGTCCGGTTGCGGCGTGCTCACCCGCAAGCCTCCCGTGCCGATTTGCTGCACCTGCCAGAGGAATTCGCGTCACAAAGTCCGCAACCCCTTGGGTCACTTCGGTGGCGTCACCTACCGCGTAAATGTCCGGGTCGCTCGTGCGTAGCGCTTTGTCCACCGCAATGGCGCCCGTTGCTCCAACGACCACGCCTGCGGTTTGCGCAAGCTTCGTCGACGGTCGCACGCCCATCGCCAAGACCACGAGGTCCGTGGCAATGCTTTCCCCTTGCTCAGTTTGTATTGCACTCACTCTTCCGTTGGTGGTGGTGATTGCTCCGAGTCCCTGACCCATGCGCAGCGCAATGCCATTATGCACCAGCTCCTGTTCCACCCATCCACCCATTGCATCATCGAGTGGTGGAAGCGCGTGCGGGGCTTTCTCGAGTACGGTTACCTGAAGTCCCCGCGACTGCAGCGCCTCAGCCATTTCGAGGCCAATGAAACCAGCGCCCACAACCACCGCTTGCTGTGGTTTCGATTTTTCCAGGTATGAATTGAGCCGCTCGGCATCCTCGATATTGCGCAGCACGAACACGTTCACTGCGTCGATCCCTGGCAAATTGGGAACGATAGGAGCCGCGCCCGGCGCGAGAATCAACTTGTCGTAGGGTAGCGAGAACAAGTCGCCGGTTATGTGATTGACCCCCTCGACACGGTGATGCTCGCGGTCGATGCGCGTCACTTCATGCTGCACTCGTGCATCAATGCGGTAACGCTGCGCAACCTGTTCCGGTGTCGTAAGGAACAGGGCACGCTCATCCTTGATATCGCCACTGATGAAGTACGGCAGGCCACAATTTGCGAAAGAAATATGGCCGGTCTTCTCGAGTACCGTGATACTGGCCAGCTCGTTCATGCGCCGGGCACGAGTCGCCGCACTCATGCCACCGGCTACGCCGCCAATGATGACTATCCGCGATTCCATATAGCTTCCCCTTTGAGCCAACCCAGCTCAAAAAGGATTCTAACTTTTGCCAACGCCACCCGCTCGACCTTCAATGACCGCCACACTTGAAAGGAGTTCTGGGGTGGTCGGGTCACTGGGATCGCGGGTTAACCATGTTGGCTTCTTCGCGAGCCATGTCATCAGCCACTGAGAGCACGCGCATGTTCGCGATTGCAGAGTATTTTGCCACCCGCAAGTCCATCATTGCCGGCTCAATTCCACTGGCGGCAGTATCTTCCGAGTCCAGAGGTTGCGAGCGGGCCTCAGCGGAAATCGTCACCTTGTCGCCAGCACTGGAGCGGGCGATCTTAGCCGCACCAACTGCGGCTCTGTCGAACTCACGCCCAATCCCATTGACTGAGCTCTGATACATTGACACAACGCCGAGAGAGCTACCCATACAACCACGTGAACGGTTGCTCGCGCCAAAACCAGAGCGAAAAAAAACAGCCTGCCTAAGTTCCACGATTCGTCCAACGGACCGGCGCGCGGAGGGGGTTGGTGCCGTCGTCTTGCAACTCGGCGGATGCTTGGCAATATGAGGTTAGTTGGCACGGGCTAACCAAGACGGCCGTTTGGCGGTCACTGATCGGTTGCAATGCCCGGAGAGCAAGTCATTGAGCTGCACTAGCGATTGGATTGAGTGTTGGACCTATCGGTCATCATCCCTGTCTACAACGAGGAATTGAATCTTGCTGCCATGCTCGAGCAGGTGCACGCCGCGCTTGCGCCTATGGGGCG
>CAZCNI010000050.1:0-8686 GCA_964499765.1 uncultured Polyangiaceae bacterium | reverse complement strand
GCGCAGCACATCGGCCGCTTCAACCCCGGGCGCTGCAAGCCGGTCGCGCCGCACAACGGACGATGCAACAGTGTCATCGCGCGATGACGCCGACGGCGTAAGCGCGCGATCACCGGTGATGGTGACTTCCAGATTCGACTGCGCGCGAGCCACCGCCGCTGCAAGCAGCAGCTGCAAGAGGACGACGATGCTGATGAGAGTTATGTGACGGCGCAACGAGACCCACCACGGCTCCGCCATTCGGACTCAGTGATTGAAGCCAAGCGTGTGAACCGTGGACACACGCGTGCCATCGCAACCGAACACGAATGAACGTGCCTTGCTTTGCTCGAACGATCCTCCCTAGAGATCTTCGAACCGAGCCTCAATAGATGTTGAGGCATCGCGCGCCAGGTCTTCGGGCTCTGGGCACCAGGCTCCTGCGCCTGACCTACTCACGACCGCTTCCCAGCTCTCTTTGCGCGCATGCGCTTGAAAAACCAGTGCTTCGAGGCCGTTTTCGTTCCCAATACCGCTGCGGGGCAGCTCCGGATTCTCACCGGATTCCCTCGTGCCGACCCCAAGGGCCGGCGGCGAGCGACGCGGGACAACTACCGTTGTCGCCGTGGCCTGTCAAGTGAACTCGGTCACCGTTCACCAGTTGAGCGACGGCGATACCTGTACCGACGGCGGGATCATTGACGCGCTGTCCGCACTGGCGTTCTGTGCGCGAACCGGGGCTACTTGGCCCGGCGCGCAGGCGCGACCCAGCAAGAGCATGTGGATCGAGCGTCGTGGTTGATGTGCGAACGACCAATGAGTCAAGTAAGTCTTCGAATCATTGTGAGGTCGCCTTGGCTCTTCGACAGCAAGTCGACGAGACAAGGCGCCTTGCGGAGCGGTTCGAATCGGTAGAACAAATCTGCAACCGATCCATCCGAAGCAGCGCACCCGTTGCAGGCAACCAGCCCAATGCGTTCTTGGCTCCTGAGCAAGTCGAACGCCTTTCTGCGGCGGTAGCAACGCGCGTGACCGAAGCCAACGCTCCGGCGCCGCCTGCTGAACCAACTCCCGAGAACTTTGCGGCAGAAGAGCAGGCAAACCAGCGGGTCTCCGCCGCCATTGGCGCCAAGCACTGGACGCAAGCCGACCAGGCACAACTAAGGCTCCTCATTCCGCAGCTGACCGACGAGCAGCGCAGCGAGTTGACGCACAGAATCGTAATAGCCATCAACCGCCAGGAGATGACCCTCGACGTGCGAGGTCCAATCTTCTGAGCTCAAGCAATTGCGATTGCTCTGCACACGACGCGTCGTCCAGAACGCACTTAGCCGTCCGTTGAAACGGCGGGTCGCGAGCGGGCGAGCGACGCGGGGGGCTCGAGAGGTTCGCTGAGGTAACGAGCAAGCGCTCGATGTCGCTTTGCGCAATCGGAAGCCCAAGCGCGTAACGCACGAGCTCCTCGCGACCCGCGCGAGTCTTCGACGCGGGCGGTAGTGGACCCGGCTCCATCCGGATCTCAAATACCCGATTGCCACCGCGGATCCGGCAACCCACGGTTCGCGCTCGGAGCTCGGAAAGCTCGAGGCGTGTGTTGCAGTTTCGCTTTCACCGCTCGACGTTGCAGCTCCCGTGACTGTGAGCTTCACGAAGAGCCGTGCGCCGAGCTGACGGCGCTCTTAGCCGGTTCGTCATTTCCGCTCGGGTTCGCTCCTCCCGTGTGCAGCCGGGACCGACTACACACACGTGCAAGCCGCCCCCGGCGCTTGCAGGGAGCCCTTTGCCGAGGAGGGTTACTCGATCCGTACCCAGCCGGTTCCGCTTTGCCTTGCGATTTTTCGCCAAATTTCGCAATGGACCAGCTATTGGGGGGCGCGGACGCCGGACCATGCCTTGGCGGGGATACGGCCGATTAGCTCGGTTGATTGGGTTCCTCGTGCGTTGACGCGTTCGAGCTCGGCGCGATTGGGGCGGGCGGGGTCGGCTCGACTTTCTTGGTCGAACGCGGCCGATCGGGGATCACACTGTGAATGTCCGCTTCCGAGAAGCCTTCGGCCTTGTAGGCGCGTTTCAATTGCGCGAGCTGCATGCGCGCCGATTGCGCAACGGCTGTCCGTTGTCGCCTTGGCCTGTCTAGTGAGCTCAGCGACGGTCCGCCGGACTCAGCGTGGGTGAGAGGACTCCCAGACAAACGTAAACTTCGGCAGCGCAGCCGTCGAACTACATGTTGTCGAGCAGTGTTTGCGATTCTCTGTACTTGGCCGCGCCGAGGGACCACCCCGGTAGGTCGCGTCGAAGCGATCCTCGCAATTGACGTGCCCCTTGACCTTGGCGCTAATGGCCGACTCGCCGCAGGCGCGCCGAACCAAAGGCACCTGACTTGTGGAATGTTGCTGAATGACATGGGCAAGTTCATGCGCCAAGAGGCGCTGACCCCGTTCAGTGTGCGGAGCATACTGTCCGGACGCAAACACGATCCGTGATCCAACCTCATAGGCGAGCGAATTGACAGCTTGTGCCGACTGCGCCGCGCGCGAGTCATCGTGCACACGCACTTGGCCGAAGTCATGCCCAAATCGCTTTTCCATGAACCTGCGACTGGTTGAGTCAAGGGGGCGGCCAGCACATCGCAACACGTCTTGTACGATCCAGGGGGCCTTCATGCTCCCGACTGCTCCTGCCTCAGCTTTGCGCACGAGACGCTCTTCATCCGGACAACTCGCGCAGGTGCGTCGAACGCGGTCATCAGACGCACGAACCCTCGGCTCACTCGTCGAAAGTAGTGATGACTCCGCCATCCGCATCACTTCATCCGCCATGCGCTCCAAAGAAGTCCGCGAGAGTGATCTCGTTACCGCAGAGGAATCGCTTCTCTCCCAGCCAATGTGTGTCCCGAGAGCCGGGGCCCTTGCCCGGCTGGCTCGAGGGTTCCAGGACGGTACGATTACGGTTCTATCGTCGACGGCTCCGGGGCAAGAGCATACGGCTGCCCGCGCCTGGCCAAATGCGACGCTTGGTCCTAAAGAGTGCGCAACGTGAACCATCCCGTACCAGGTGACCAAGCCCCAGCAAAGCGCGAACCCAAGCCGCCTTGGCTCAATGTGCGCGCACCCGGCGGCGAAACTTATACATTCCTCAAGCACACATTGCGCAAGCTCGACCTGCATACGGTTTGCGAAGAAGCGCGTTGCCCGAACGTGGGCGAGTGTTGGAACGCGGGCACGGCCACTGTCATGGTCCTCGGTGACACGTGCACGCGCGGTTGCCGGTTCTGTGCGGTCAATACTGGCAATCCCAAGGGCATGGTGGACCCCCGCGAACCCACGCACGTAGCCAAAGCCATTGCTGAGTTGAAGCTGCGATACGTGGTGCTCACTATGGTCGATCGCGATGACTTGCTCGATGGCGGCGCCGGGCACGTTGCAGAGACCGTGCGTGCCATCCGCGATCTGAACCCAGCGATCCAGGTTGAAGCGCTGGTGTCGGATTTTGCTGGTCGGCATCGCGACATTGAAACGTTGCTTGCCGGAAAGCCTGACGTCTTTGCGCATAATCTGGAAGTCGTGCGCCGTGTTACGCGGCAAGTGCGTGACCCGCGTTGCTCGTATGACCGTTCGCTCGATGTGCTGTCTCATGCAAAAAGCAGTGGCGGTTCGCGCTTCGTCAAGAGCTCACTGATGGTGGGTACTGGTGAAACCGAAGCCGAGGTGCTCGAGGCAATGGACGATCTACGACGCGCCCAAGTAGACATCGTTACATTGGGTCAATATCTTCGACCAACGCCCAAGCATCTGCCCGTTGATCGTTATGTCACGCCTGAGCAGTTTGCTGCCTATGAACAATATGGCCTTGGGCTAGGATTTTCTTTTGTCGCGTCAGGGCCGCTGGTGCGTTCGAGCTATCACGCAGCTGAAGGTTTCGTGATGGCGAATCATTCGCCCGAGAGTGAAGTGACTTCTCGTGACGCGGAGCCACGTGAAGCGGCGATTAGTTCGCAGCTGGTACCCAAAGAATCGCTGCTGCGAAAGCGCTAGTGCGCACGCCCGTACGCGGCCGGACCGAGAATCGAGCGCGGCCTGGCGTGTCCGATGCAGTGCGTCACAACCGCGCGACCGCGCTGCATTAAGGCAAAATAACTGGACTATTGCTGAGTGACGCGCAACTCTGCGTGGCGCCCCCCCGGCTCACGCCATGACTGCACTTGGCCCTCGCTCCTCGTTGCCTCCCGCGATTACCTCGGATGTATTCCGGGTATTCCGCGACGACGGCAGCATTGATGAACACACCGATCCTCAACTGAGCAATGAGGACCTGATTTTTATCTACACGCACATGGCGCAGACGCGCCGCCTGGACGAGCGGTTCATCAGCCTGCAGCGACAGGGTCGTGTTGCTTTCCATGTGGGTTCTCTGGGTGAAGAAGCTTCTATCATTGGCTCTGCCTTTGCGTTGCGCCCCGCAGACTGGATCTTTCCCTGTTACCGCGAGTTTGGTGCGGCACTGATGCGCGGGTTTCCGTTACAGCGCCTAGTGGACAACGTCTTTGGCAATTCTGCGGACGTGGTCAAAGGCCGGCAGATGCCGCATCACTACACGCATCGTGCCACGGGTTGGGCTTCCATCAGCTCACCGGTGGGCACGCAGATCACCCAAGCAGCCGGTTACGCTTGGGGTTCCAAGATCAAGCATGAAGATGTAGTTACGCTCGTGTATTTCGGTGACGGTTCCACGAGCTCCATCGACTTTCACAGTGGGCTCAACTTTGCTGCGGTTCAGAAAGTACCCTTGGTGCTGTTCTGCCGTAACAACGGTTGGGCAATCAGTGTGCCCACGTGTCGCCAGACGGCTTCTGCTACATTCGCGGAAAAGGGACTGGCCTACGGCATTCCCGGCATACGCGTGGACGGCAACGACGCGCTAGCCGTCTTCAGTGTCACCCGCACGGCTGCTCGCAGAGCTGCTCAGGGTCTAGGCCCGACGCTGATTGAAGCCATTACTTATCGCATGGGAGGCCATTCGACTTCGGATGATCCCAACTGCTATCGGTGTTCGGCGGACATCGAGCCGTGGGCGCAAGCCGATCCGCTCGAACGACTGCTGCCAGTTTTGGTTGCCAAGGGTATCTGGGACAAGGACCGCGATGCTGCGCTCTATGCTTCGATTGATGAAACGTTCAAAGAGTGCGTGGCCCAAGCAGAAGTAACGCCGCCGCCTTCGCTTGAAACCATGTTCGACGACGTTTACGAGAAATTGCCTTGGCACCTCGTAGAGCAACGGGCTGAGCTCTTGGCGGGTCCACGCCCCTCGACTGGCCGGTAATGGGACCTGCAATGCGGAGCAACGCCACATGCCTCAACTGACCATAGTCCAAGCCATCAACGATGCCCTAAAGGTATCAATGCGCGATGACCAGCGGATCATCGTACTTGGCGAAGACGTCGGCAAAGTAGGGGGTGTGTTTCGGGTCACCGCAGGTTTGCAAGCCGAGTTCGGCGAAGACCGCGTGATCGACACACCCCTGAGCGAAAATGGCATCGTGGGTACGGCGATTGGCCTAGCACTCAACGGGCTGCTTCCCATCGCTGAGATCCAATTCTCGGACTTCATTTTTCCCGCCTACGACCAAATCATCAACGAGCTTGCCAAGTACCGGTACCGTTCGGGCGGCGATCACTCGACCAAGGTGGTCATTCGCACACCGGTTGGCGGCGGCATTCGCGGTGGCCACTATCACTCACAGCACCCCGAGGCGGCGTTCATTCAGGTACCGGGGCTCAAGGTCCTCTGCCCGTCGAACCCCTACGACGCCAAAGGCATGTTGCTGGCTGCTATCGAAGATCCGGACCCGATCCTTTTTCTGGAACCGAAGCGCGTTTACCGCGCTGCCAAGGGCGAGGTTCCAGAAGGCAGCTACACCGTGCCGCTCGAGTCAGCGCGCATCGTCCGCGAGGGCAGCGACGTTACGGTCGTGGCTTATGGTGCCATGGTCTACGAGGCGCTCGACGCAGCCAAACGAGCGTCGGATGAGGGCGTGGAATGCGAGGTCATCGACTTGAGAACGCTTTGGCCGGTTGACATTGCCATGATCTTGCAGAGCGTGAAGAAAACTGGCCGAATAGTCGTGGTGCATGAAGCCCCCAGAACCGGCGGCTTTGCTGGCGAGCTCATCACACTGGTTGCGGAAAAAGCTTTCTTCCACCTGGAAGCGCCTCCGGCCCGGGTCACCGGTTTTGACACGCCTTTCCCGTATGCTCTCGAGATGGAGTACCTACCGTTGTCGCATCGGATCCTCCCAGTCGTGCTACAGACTGCTCGAGCGTGACCATCAGACCGTTTCGCATACTGTAGGAGTCGTATTACCGATGGCGAATTTTGAGTTCAAGCTGCCGGACATCGGCGAAGGCGTTGCCGAGGGAGAGATCGTCGGTTGGTTAGTAAAAGCTGGCGACTGGGTCAATGAAGGCCAAGACATCGTCGAAGTCATGACTGACAAGGCTACGGTCACCATTGGCGCACCCAAGCCCGGACGCATTGCGCAACTGGGTGGTGCGGTGGGCGACACCGTGCCCGTTGGTTCGATTCTGGTCGTGATTGATCTCGATGCGCAGGCGTCGTCAGCTGCCCCGTCAGCTCCAGCCGCGGCGTCTTCTGCCCCGCCCGTGCCAGCGGGTGCACCTGCAGCTCCCAGCCCGCGTGCAGCAAAGCCAGCCGCGGATGAGGGTCCAGTTGCCTCTGCCGTCGGAGATATCAAGTCGACTCTACCGGGTATTGATTTGGCGCCAGAATCTGCGCCGCCGAGCCCGAAGAATGACGGCAATTACTTCAATGAACGGCCTTTAGCCGCCCCCGCCACGCGCAAACTTGCGCGCGAACTTGGTGTTGACTTGCGTCGCGTGGAGCCCACGGGCAAGAGCGGCCGCATCGAGCGCAAAGACGTGGAGCGCCTCAACGCACGTGTCAATGAACCCGCGCCAACCCCGAATGCAACCATTCCCGGCATTGCGCCGCTCGGCGGCATCAAGCCCATGGCCGACGAAGAGCAGCGCGTGCCGTTGCGTGGCCTACGCAAGCGCATCTACGAGAACATGGCGCGCTCCAAGCGCACCGCCGCGCATTTCACCTACGTGGACGAGTGCGACGTCACTGCGCTACAAGAGCTCCGCGAGCGCCTGCAACCCAAAGCCAAAGAAGTTGACGTAGGCCTAACGTTCCTTCCCTTCATCGTTAAGGCCGTGGCGCTTGCGTTGAAAAAGCACCCAGCTCTGAACGCTCTGATTGATGATGCGGCACAAGAGATCGTGTTGCGCAAGCGCCACGATATCGGGATTGCGATAGCCACCGACGCGGGGCTCTCAGTGCCCGTAGTGCGCGACGTTGATCGCCTCGGACTGCTCGAGATTGCCCGAGAGATCACGCGCCTGGCAGAGGCGGCGCGCGCCGGCAAGATCGGGCCGGCAGACTTCGGCGGTTCCTCGTTCACGATCACCTCGCTGGGCAAACTCGGTGGCCTCGTTGCCACGCCGGTTATCAACTATCCGGAAGTCGGCATCCTCTTCGTGCCTGAAATCAAGAAACGCCCCGTGGTGCGCAACGACCAAATCGTCATTGGCCACGTCATGCTCCTGAGCCTCTCCTTCGATCACCGGGTCATCGACGGCGACGTTGGCGCCAAGTTCGCCAAAGAAATCATCAGCCTGCTCGAAGATCCCGATCGCCTGCTACTCGGCGCGTGATAACGTAAACTGCAGCAGCAGCGATCGCATTGAGGTTCGCCGGGGCAATCGAGTCGAGTGGCGGAGAGTCAAGGTTGACTCATTCGACGAAGCCTATTTGACCCATTGCTCCAGTTCGCTCAGTGTCGCGGAGCTTTTGCTTACGGCTCAGGGCAGCTGAGCTGCGGTAAATTTCTATTACAAGCTTCAATTCCGTACCGCTTTGGTGGATTGGTGGCTCAGCCCTGTAACCCCGCATAATCTCGAAATATCTTTCGGTTTGGAGCCTGTACAGGAACCGATTCCTGGTGAATAACTAGGTCGCGGTCGTTTGCGACCGGTGACAATCGAGAATTGCGGGCTAGACTGCCCGCCGCAGTCGGAGGACTCGATGCGAACTACAAATATCATAAAGCTAAGTACGCTTGTTTTGGGGACGATAGTAGTTGGTTGCAGCAGCGGCACCAGCACGGGTCCAGGTGGCAGTGTTGGGGGCAACGCCTCAACATCAACAACATCAACTGGCGGCCACAACGGCACCAGCACAACCGCCACTGGCGGTAACCCCGCAGCAGGTGGCACCAGTGCAGGCTCAGTTGGCGGCACCAGTGCAACAACCGGCACCCACACGGCAGCAACAGGCGGCACCAACACCACCGCAGCCGGCGGCACCAAATCCGTAGGCGGCGCTTCTGCAGCGGGCGGCGTTACCGCAGCCGGCGGCACCAAATCCGTAGGCGGCGCTACCGCAGCCGGCGGTACCAAATCCGTAGGCGGCGCTACCGCAGCCGGCGGCACTACCGCAGCCACTGGTGGCACCAGTGCCGGCAACGTAGGCGGCGCCACTGGCGCAGGCGGCACAAGCACGGCAGCAGTTGGCGGCGCTAATCCCGCTGGCGGCGACTCGGCAGTAACTACGGGCGGGTCAACAAGCAGCTCGGGCGCCAACGTGATCTCGAATTTCGAAGACACGCCTGGCAAGGCTACGATTGTTC
>CAZCNI010000049.1:0-8722 GCA_964499765.1 uncultured Polyangiaceae bacterium | reverse complement strand
TATCGTTACCAACACCGTGACGCTGAGAACCCCCACGATGAGGCTTACCCGCGAACCATGTAAGAGTCGCGCGAGCACATCTCGACCGCTGCTATCGGTCCCAAGCCAGTGTACGGCGTCAGGAGCGCTCAATACGTGCGTCAGATCGTGTCCATTGTATCCCCAAGGTACCAAAGGAAGCAGCGCCCAATCATCGACTCCGAGGTGCTTCATGAGCAGGTCGTTGTCGTAGATTCTCAGGCCACTCGGGTGTATCAAATTGGGTAGAACGTACCAATGATGATGAAAGAACAGGAGTAGCGGCTGACTGCTGGCCAACATGTCCGCGATCAGTGCCACCGTAACCATCACTAGAAGCACGACGAGGGCCACTCGCTGAATAGGCTGCTTGAACACCTGGTGGAACAGCTTGGAGGCCGAACTCCGCTCGGCGTCCGTCACCAGAGTCTTGGCCGTCACTTGGCGGATACTCCTTGCAGACGGATCCTAGGATCAACGATCGCGTAGAGGACGTCCGACAATAGTACGCCGATCATAGTTAATAGGCCCGTAAAGGCTACGATGGTGATGACGAGCGGATAGTCAGGCAAGCGAATCGCTTCGAGCGCAACAAACCCCATACCGCGAATGCCAAATATCTGTTCGACGATGACGCTACCACCAATCAGTGTCGGCAGCGTCAGACCGAGCAACGTAACAATCGGTATCAGCGCGTTGCGCAGAGCGTGATGGTAGTACACCCGGCGTTCACTCAAACCCTTTGCTCGAGCCGTACGAATGTAGTCCTGGCGCAGATTCTCGAGCATACCCATCCGCATATATCGAGACAGGCTCGCCAACGCGCCATACGAAAGAGTGACAATCGGCAGCGTGATATGCCAAAGCACGTCGCCCAACTTGCCAAGGATCGTACGCTGGTCGAAGCCTTCGAACGAATGCCAGCCCTGCAGTGGAAAACAACCGGGGCGGCCGAGCCAGGGGCAGGTGACGAAGCGGCCGCTACTCAAATACACGATGAGCATCGTGCCCACCCAGAAACTCGGCAGGGAGTAAAGCATGAAAAGCACGAGAGTCGTGACGGTGTCCTGCCGCGAACCACGGCGAGCGGCAGAGAAAATTCCGAGAGGAATCGCAAGCACGTACGCGATCACGAGGGACACGCTGCTGAGCAACAGCGTAATCGGCAAAGCTTCACCGATGACCTCAGAGATTGGACGGCCATCTTGCCACCGAGTGCCCAGATCCAAAGTTACTAAGCGTCGCACGAGGCGCAAGTACTGCACCGGCCACGGTCGATCCAAAGCGTAGAAGTGCCGCAGGTGCTCGATGGCTTCTCTTGAGATCTGGTGACCCGACATGGCACCGGCATTGCTGGCGGTCACCGGGTCGGCGTTAGTCAACTTCAACACCAAGAAGCAAATCAAAGTGACACCGAAAAAGGTCGGTATCATCAGGAAAAACCGGCGAAACAAGTATCTGAGCATGTTCAATGGCCCTCCGATGACGCTGAGGAATGGTGGTCCTTCGACCTTTGCTCAGCGTCATCGGAGGGCCCCCCTTCCTTGGCGTCATTGGACCTTGAGCGCCCCGCGCGCGGTTCGGTAACCCACCAGTCTTCGAAAACCCAACCGAATAGCGTATTTCTCACACCGTGAAGGCGCTTGCTGAACAGCGCCATCTGAGGCCTTACGTACATCCAGGTATAGGGCTGCTCGTCGTACAAAATTCGATCGAAAGCGCGATATATCGCGTTTCGCCGCTCGTCGTCGAGCTCCGCGCGCGCGTCACGCATCAGTCGATCGGCTTCGGCGTTTCGGAAACTGATGAAATTGGAGCCACCGTCAATCGATGAACTGGCCCAGATTTGCGTCGGATCGTCACGGGGGTTCAGGGACCAGAGCATTGTGCACGCATCGAAATCGTGCGTCGTGACCCGGCGGATGAATGCAGACCATTCGACTCGCTGCAACACCAGCTCAATACCGGCGCGCGCGAAATCCTCCTTCATCTTGGTCCCCATGCGTGCAGCTTCTTCGGAAACCGAGGGAACCAGGAAATTGAATCGGAAACGCTGACCGTCACGATCGCGCACGCCATCGCCATCGTGATCGACCCAGCCAGCGCTGTCGAGCAGCGTGAGGGCTTGCACGGGGTCATAAGGCAACGGCAGGAGGCTCTTGTCGCAGGCATTGCTGGCCCAGTAGAAGGGACAGGTCGTGGGCCGGGCAAGACCAAACGCAAGTGAGTTGATGATGCCGGGTCGGTCGATGAGCATGGTCAATGCTTTTCTCACTCGCGCCTCACGAAATTGCGGACGCTGCAGGTTCCAACCAATCCAGCTGTAGTTGGCTTCGTAGAGCAGACTACGATTAAACCCATTGCGCAATGGGGAGTGAGTCAACTTGATCCACTGATTGGCTCGCACGCGTGACACGACGTCGAGTTCGCCACGCTCGGCAAGCTCGATGGCGATGGGTGCCTCAGGAACGATCCGGAAGACAAGGCGATCCAGATAGGCCTTCTTGCCCCAATACTCGTCATTTCTCACGAAGGTTATCGCTTGCCCACTCTTCCAAGCAGAGAAGCGAAATGGTCCCGTACCAATGGGCGCTCGATTGAGCGGATTGGTGGCAGCTTCGCTGTAGGCGACCGCGCTCATTGAACCGATGACGTGCGCCGGGTGGATCAAAACACTGGCAAAGACGCCGTCCATCACGAGAAAGTACGGCTCCTTCATGTGAAATTCCACGGTATAGTCGTCCAGGCCGCGATAGTTCCGGATCGATTGAGTGTACGAACGAATGGCGGCAGCTTTGGAATTCGGATCTTGGATCTTATCGAATGTGGCAATGACGTCCCGTGCCGAAAACGGTTGACCGTCGTGCCAACGAACGTCTTTTCTGAGGTAAAATGTGTAGGTGAGTTTGTCGAGGCTGATATTCCATCGCTCGGCGAGGGCGGGCCGAATCCGAAATTGCGGGTCGTCATAGCGGTCGTTGGTGACCAGTGACTCGCTAACGTGGTTAGATACGATCTGTGCGCCCCAATAGTCCGAGTCGATGTTGATGTTTAGATTCGGTGGATCAGCATCGATCTGCACCGTTGCTTCACCACCGCTCCGCGGCGTTCCCTCAAGTACAGACGGTGGCAGTTCACCCACTTGCCAGGCGTCGCCCGTCTGGTGCTGAGCTACAACGGGGCTGATAGATTCGTGGTTCTTGTGCTCAGTGCCGCGTACGAAGCGGCAATCTACAGCAAGCCCAGCTGTACACATCAAGGCCACCGCATCACGGACCAAAAGCCTTCTCACATCGAAGCCTTAGCACAACGCGAAACCGGGAAAAGTCAGTCGTTGATGCGCTGCGACAGCGGCGGCATCGAGTCCGCATCACTGCGGTCGTAAAGCCATACATACGCAGCCCAGCTCGCCAACACGTGCTTAACGTAAGTACGAGTTTCTGCAAACGGAATGGTCTCGACCCAAACGTCAAGGTCCATGTCGGGCCTTTCCTTTACCCAGCGCGTCGGTCTGCCGGGTCCGGCATTGTACCCCGCTATCGCAAGCAGTGGTTGCCTCGGAAACTTCTTGAGTAGCCCCTTGAGCACCTGGCAACCAACGGCAATGTTGATCTCCGGGCGCTGCAACGCTCGGGCATTGACCGAAATGCCAAGTTCCTTGGCAGCCGTTTGTGCGGTTGGCACGATGAGCTGCATCAGTCCATGCGCGTCCGCCGCGCTCACTGCCTGGTGGTCGAACAAAGATTCCTCCCGCATTACGGCATAAGCGAGGGACACAGCCACACCCGACCGGCTCGCTTCGCGCCGCACAATCTCCAGGTAAGGGCGAGGAAATGCCAATTTCCAAGCGCCTTCCCAGGTGCCGGCTGGCCAGAACCTTGGCCAACCGCGAAAACGGTCCCGAATGATTCGCTGACTGGCTTTGATATCACCCGCCGCGGCCTCGAATGAGGCTCTTGCCCACAAAAGTTGGGGTTCTATGTCTTTTGACAGGTTCAGTGCTTTGAGTTCTGCGCCGGCTTCGTCCATTTGCCCCAAGGCCATCAGTTCCATGGCGCGCGCAAAGCCCGGAACGTCGAGTTCGGCCTGATACGGCACTTCGAATGGAGAGCGACCGGTGTCGTTCATGCCAGCGTTACGCGCGTTCTGCGCCCGCTCGGGAGCGAGTTTCATGAGTCGGTCCTGCGCAAGTAACATGTAGAAACTGAAGGGGCGCTCTCGCACCAGGCGTTCCCACTGCGTCAAGGCTTGCTCCGTTTGGCCGAGCTCCCATTGAGCGCGCGCGAGAAAGTACTGGTAGCGTTCCGTCTGCTCGGCATCTTCGTGACTAACGATACGCGGCAATTGGCCCATGGTCGCAAGGACGGTGGATGCGCCCGACCAATCACGCTTCACCATGCGGTGCAGAACGACCATAAACAGGGCATCCGGTACCTGGTCGCCGAGGGGAAAGTCGTCGGGCATCCGCAGGATTAGATCGACGAACTTCGATTCTGAGCCGAGCTCGAGGTATGCGTTTGCCGCTTTGAGGCGCGCGTCGTCCGCCAGTCGATGTTGCGGGAAGCGCATCTGCAGAGCCTCGAAACGTGCAATTGCCGCCGGCGCGTCGTGCAGGTCCTGCAGCCGCCGACCACTCTGAAACAACGCACGGGCAACCAAGTCATCGGGCGCTTCACAATTGCTAGCCACACTTTCGAAGGCCGCAGCAGCTTCACTGACCTGACCCTTCCACGTCCGCAGTTGAGCCAAGAAGAACAGCGTCCGACAACTCGCCTCTGAATAGCGCTGCTCGGCCTGCAGTTGTCCCAAAAGGGATTCAGCTGCAGTCATGGCTTTGCTCACTTCATGTTGCTCCACGAGCACGTCAAGGCCGTTGATGCGATCACTGAGCCTGCACTGCTGTTGGTGGCTGGGTTGGCCAGCAAAAACGTTCGCGATCAGCAATTCTCGCAGCTGGGCCGCTCGCTCCTGCGCCCCGACGTCAAGGCCCTTGTTTCTTAGCGGATCCAGGAGATCGAAGGCCTCTTGTTGGTAGGCATGGGCAGAAGAAGCCATGGGCTCCGTCTCCTGAAAACTCGTCGAGGCTGGTCGCGGCTGCGCACTCGAGAGCGTTAACAGTGCTTCGGCAAGCATCAAACTGACCTGTCCCCGTTCGGACTCGGAACTGGTTGGGTGAGCCAAGTAAGCTCGCCAAATGGGAATCGCCTGCGATGCTCGCCCTGTCTGCGCTAAGATCTTGGCTCGCAACAATTCGGCAGCCGTAGCAAGAGGTTCACTGGCTTTCAATTCAGCAAGTCTACGGAGCGCCTCTTCTGGGCGCCCCAGGGCGATCAATGACTGAGCTGCTCCGAACCGCGCGTAGCCCGCAAGCGGCCAGTCCACGCTGCTTGCCGCTTCGAAATGGAAGAGAGCTTGTACAACATAATCATGTTTGCCATAGGCATAACCTAGCCACAGGTGCTTTCGTTGCAACTCGGGTACTGAGGCATCATCGGCACGCAATTGAGTCGCGATGAATTCAACGGCTCTACGCTCCGCGCCCAGGTCCACCGCTTGGGCGATAGCCGCGAAATTGGGCCGGGTGCTCATGGGTCTGAGTGCGTCGAGAGAGATCACCGTAGGGTGCACTGGGGATTCGGCGTCAGCGCTGGTTTGTGTGTGAGACTGCGGGAACGGCGCCGGGGGAGGTAGGCGAGTTACCTGCGGTTGCTGCAACGAACAACTCACGATTGCGCTCAATACACTCAGCGGCCCGACGAAACGAACCATCACTTGCCCCCTTCTGAGCGGTGCGCGATTCTGACGGCTTGCCACACTTCGGCAGCGTCTTCTTCCCCTTGGGCTGCCTGCAGTTGGCTGCGGCGCTTGAGGAATCGTTGCTGATGGCGTTCGACTGCCGCAAGCTGTCGGCGCGCCTTGGCAAGTAGCTGCTCAGTGTTGCGCGTGACAACAAGACACCCTTCGAGCTCGGTTACCGCCGCCGCTTTCAATTGCTGCAGGCGCTCCTGTTCGCGCTGCTGCTGGGCCCGGTGCGCCGCACCTTGCACGAAATCCTGTGCCAGTGCTGACCCCTGCAAGGCACACGCTAACTGCCGCTGCTGTTCGTCGACAACGCTCGACAGCAGCTCTTCCCGTCGTTTCTCGAGGTCTGCTATTCGCGTTTCTGCGTCATTCACGGCAGCCAGGTCGCTGACGAGTTTTCGCTCTAGCTGTCGAACGTTCGACTGCCGGAGTTGGAGGAGTTGAGCGAGCGGGTACGTGGTCACCAGCAAGGGGACTCTAGCCCGTGACCGCAGGAGAGCAAATAAACCACGGGACGGCTACGGTCGTTGCGCCAATATGATGATCCGCGGCGCATTTTGACCCATGAAAACACCCGGGGTAGCTGATTGCCCACTGGCTTCGGCAATCCGGAAACCGACCTCGTGCAGCAACTTTCCAAGCTCATGCAGCGAGTAGAGTCGTATTGAGTAGTGGCACTCTCTCGTACGTCCGTCGTCTAGCATAACGCTGCGCTTGACCCTAAGGCGACTGGAGATGAAGTCTACGGACATGTCGTCCATGCAGACAGCTGAGTCGCCTTCGAACCACACGCTCGAAGGTTGCTGCATCGTGACAAAGTCGCGGTTGATGACATCGACTAAGAACGTTCCTCCGGGCTTGAGCGCCTGAAAGATCTTCGCTGCCACAGCAACGTTCTTGTCTTCTTCAAAGTAGCCGAAGGTGCTGTCCCAGCAGTAAATGCCGTCGAAGACGGAGTCGAAAGCCATGTCACGCATGTCCCCCTGCATCAGATTGAGCTTCTGATGCTTGTCTTGTGCGACGTCGGCTGCCAGCGCCAATTGATGCAGCGAAAGGTCGTAGCCAACCACCGCGTAGCCGCGCTGCGCAAGTTCCACTGCGTGATACCCTGCACCACATCCAAGGTCGAGCACGACACCGCCGGGCGTCACCCCCAGAGACTCTTCGATAAAGTTTGCTTCGCGCTTGATCTGCTCGTCACTCAGTCGACTGAGGGCACGAGAGTAGTCTTCGTTGAACAGCTCTTCCCACCAGGGGCGACGCGCGCGAGCGCTGGTCTTGTCCTCGCTATTCGCTCTTTCTGTTGTTGCGCCACTCGCTTCGGCAGGGCTCGACTTTGCACTTGACAACCCGGATACTTCTGGCGCTGCGGATATTGACGGCATGCTGCGACGCTGCGGGGGGCGCGGCGGATTGCGCCGGCTGCCCTGCGCCGTGAGGTCGGCATCAGGTCGAGTCGAGCGCAATTCGGTCGGCACCGAGACTGCGCCACGCACGTTGGGCGGCGTTGTCGCACGCGCCTCGGCTGGCACTGACACAGCCGTTCGTGACGGGGGGACGGGCGGAGCAGGTTTCACAGAGTCTGGTGAGACATCATCCTCGGTGAGTACGACGGGCTGCGATGCAGCGCGCGGGGGTTTCGCTGAGGTAGACCCCGAGTTCGTTCGCGATTCGATGCTTACAGGTGGACGAGTGACCACTGAGCTCGACCGGTTCGGCACGCTCGCGGTCGGCCCCCTCGAAGAACCAACCGGTGCGCGAGCAACAGGCCCTGGGCTAGCTTCACCAGGCTCGAGCTCGAAGGCTGGCAGGCGATCCGCTGCATCGACTGCAGGCGGCTCATCGGTGTCGGGCAACGTAAAGGAGGGCAAGGGCGAAGCTGCAGGTTCGAACCGTTCCTGCGAACTCGCGGGCTCTTGTTGCCAATTGGCCTGCACTGCAACAGCTGGTTGGTTTGCGGACTCCGTAAGTTCGAACGCGGGAAGCGCCTCCATCGGCGCGCCGGAGCGCATTCCTGCGTCCGACATTTCAAACGCCGGAGGTACCCTAAGGCCGGGCCGCGCCTCCGTGGGAAGCGTCGCTCCAAGGGGTTGAAGCTGTGCCTCATCCAGCTCTGGCAGAGTCGAGATGGTCTGCCGCACTGGGGGAATCGACTGCAGTTGCCCTTCATCAAGTTCCGGCGCTGTTCGCGTGAGCGGATCAAACGGAAACAGCTGCTCCTCGTCGAGTTCTGGCAGTTCATCAACTGCAGAGGGCGGCATTTCGAAAGCGCGCGCCCTTGCTGATTCAGAGTTCGAACCAGTTTCATCCGTAACCGCAAACGTCGAATCACCGGCGGTTGGATCATCTGTGATCCCAACACCAATCGAAATGATCCGCATGACGGTAAGCACTGAATCGGCATGCTTCTGCTCGGCGGGCCTACGCTGGTGGATCGGCACACTTATCGGCGCACCTGCCGACGTTGGCCTTTTTGGGAGCAACACTTGTTGTTCGGCAACGGCTGGGGTGGCCACGGTCGGAGTCAAGTCGAGACCCGGTAAGCTACTCGAGTCTGGTGCGGAATCGGTGCGCGCGCTCACCTCGGGCTCAGCGGGCAGTGGCGAGGGCAAGGCCTTGCGATAGGGCAACTGTGGTCGCATCAGACCCGGGGCATCAGACACGCCCATGGCCGTAGACCTTGCCGGGCTATCGAGCGGCGAACGTTGAACGAAGCGTGGCGCGATAAGACCCGGAATGGCTGGCACGTGCCCCGGATCCGCGCCCGCTGAGGCTCGCTGGCGAACGGAGGGCGGCGACTGACTCGACTCAGTCGCTGCAACCACACCTTCGGAGGGCTTGGGGGTTGGAATAGTCGACGTTCGATCCTCGCTCACGGAGCCTCCACTGTGAGTGGTTGGCC
>CAZCNI010000048.1:0-8845 GCA_964499765.1 uncultured Polyangiaceae bacterium | reverse complement strand
ACGCCGGGCGTGAGGTTACTCTACGTGTCTCCGCTCAAGGCTCTCGCGGTGGATGTGGAGCGCAACTTGCGTGTTCCGCTGGTTGGGATTGAGCAGGCGGCAAAAGACGCGGGCGTTGCCGTGTACGTGCCGAGTATTGCGGTGCGTTCGGGTGATACGCCCACGGTTGAACGCGCGCGGTTTCGCCGCCATGCAGCAGATATTCTCATCACCACGCCCGAGTCACTCTTCCTGTTGCTCGGCTCGGATGCGGCCCGGCACCTGGCGTCGATTGAAACCGTGATCATCGATGAGGTGCACTCGGTGTTGGGCAGCAAACGCGGCGCGCACTTGGCCATCAGCCTCGAGCGGCTCGAAGTGTTGCGTCGGGGTCGCGGCCTGCAGCGCATTGGTCTTTCTGCAACCGTCAATCCGATTGCCCAGGCCAGCGCCTGGCTGGGAGGTTTTTTTGTCGATCCGGCGCGTGAAGTGCAGCCGCGCCCGGTGCAGGTGGTCAACGCTGCTTGCCCACCGCGGCTCGAACTTCAGATCGAGATGCCGGTGCAGGAAATGCCGCGCTCTGCGCTGCCCGCCGAGCAGAAATCACTCTGGCCCGCCATCCATCGGCCGTTGCTCGAGTTGGTCAAACAACACCGCTCCACGCTTATCTTCGTGAACAGTCGCGGTCTGGCTGAGCGCTTGAGCTCGGATCTCAACGAACTCTGTGGACAAGACTTGGTGCTTGCGCACCACGGCGCGATTGCGCGGGAGCGCCGCGTGCAAATCGAGGAAGCGCTCAAAAACGGCCAGCTGCGAGGCCTCGTGGCCACGTCCACGCTCGAGCTCGGGATTGATATGGGTGCCATTGACCTGGTGGTGCAGATTGAGGCGCCACCGAGCGTGGCTTCGGGTTTGCAGCGTATCGGTCGCGCCGGGCACAGCGTGGGTGGGGTTTCCAAAGGTATCATCTACCCGAAGTTTCGCGGAGATTTGCTGGCCGCAGCAGCGACCGTCGACGAGATGCGACGCGGGCAAGTCGAGGCTCAACACTTTCCCCGCAATCCGCTCGACGTGCTGGCGCAGCAAGTGGTTGCGATCGTGTCCATGGGGGAGATCAACAAAAATGAACTGCTCGGCTTGGTGCGTGGCGCGGCGCCCCTGAGTCAACTTTCGGAAACGAGTTTCGATTCCGTGATCGATATGCTTTCCGGACGTTACCCGTCCGATGCATTTGCCGAGTTGCGCCCTCGCATCAATTGGGATCGAACCACGGGGATGCTGTCGGCGCACAAGGGGGCACGTCACCTGGCGTTGATCAATGGCGGGACGATCGCTGATCGCGGCCTCTATGGCGTGTTTTTGGCTGGTGACGTCGGCAAAGGTAGCCGGCGGGTGGGCGAGCTCGATGAAGAGATGGTGTTCGAGTCGCGCATTGGCGACGTGTTCTTGCTCGGTGCCAGCTCGTGGCGGATCGAGGATATCACGCCGGATCGTGTGCTAGTGATGCCAGCCCCGGGTGAGCCTGGGCGCATGCCGTTTTGGCACGGCGATCGCGCGGGCCGCCCGCTTTCGCTCGGAAAGGCGGTGGGCGCTCTGGCACGCGAGTTGGACGAGGCCACCGACGAGCAGGGGCGAGCAATGCTGACGGAACGTGGCCTAGCGCAGCCTGCAGCGGAGAACCTGGTTGCGTATCTGCGTGAAGAGCGCGCAGCGCTGGGCCAGGTGCCTTCGGATCGACAGATCATCGTCGAGTGTTTTCTCGATGAACTGGGTGATTATCGGGTTTGCGTGCTCTCGCCGTTTGGGAGCCGCGTGCACGCGCCGTGGGCAATTGCTGCCATGCAGTTGCAGAGCGCGCAGCTGAATACGGACACGCAAGCGGTATGGTTCGACGATGGGATCGTGTTTCGCTTTCCCCGGGCCAAGGTGCCCGCGCTTTCATTGCTGATTCCCGACCCGCTCGAGCTCGACGAACTGTTACAGAATGGGCTTGCTAGCAGTGCGCTATTCGCTTCCCACTTTCGTGAAAGCGCGGCACGCGCATTGCTGCTGCCTCGGCGCATGCCCGGCCGACGAACGCCACTCTGGGCGCAGCGTCGGCGCAGCGCTGAGCTCTTGCGCGCAGCCTCGGAGTATCCCGATTTTCCGATCGTGCTCGAGACCATGCGCGAGTGCTTGAGCGATGTGTTCGATGTCAGCGGCTTGCGGGAGATGCTCGGCGCGCTTGCGCGCGGCGAAATAGGTGCTCACTTGGTGCAAACTGCGACACCGAGCCCGTTTGCCGCCGCGTTGCTGTTCAATTACGCAGGCAACTTCATGTATTCCGGCGACGCGCCGCTGGCCGAGCGTCGCGCCCAGGCATTGACAGTGAACCAGAGCCAGCTGCGAGATCTGCTCGGAGAACTGGAGCTGCGGCACTTGCTCGACCCGGATGCCATTGCAGAGGTGGAACGTGAGGTCGGGCGCCGCAACTGGGTGCTCAGTGGTGCTGACGATGTTCATGACTTGTTGGCCGCTGTCGGCGACCTGGAGGCAAGTGAGCTCGAGCGGTGGAACGGAGACGCGGAGTGTGACTCAGAACCAGTGCTGGTCCTTCGACCATGCCTCGGCGTCATGGTCCCGCGACCACTCCTCGGCGTCGTCGGCTGGCTCGCGACGCTCGAAAAGCAGAAACGCGTAGTAGAACTGCAACTGGGGGGCAAGCGCAAGTACATCGCTGCCGAAGATGCGCGGCGCTACTGCCAGCTGGTCGAGCTAAAGCTCCCAGCCGATTTTCCCCCTGAGTTTCTCGAGCCCCTGCGCGATCCAGTGGGTGATCTGGTGGCGCGCTTTGCTCGCACCCATGGCCCATTTCGCGCGAGCCGCGTGGTTCGCGCCTATCCTTTGCGCGAAGACACTGTCGTGGACAAACTGCGGGAACTAGAGCGACAGGGTCGCGTTACAAGTGGCTACTTTCTGCCTGGCGGAACCGGAATCGAGTGGTGCGACGTGGAGGTGTTGCGGCGCATCAAACAGCGGAGCCTAGCGCGCCTGCGCCAGCGGGTGAAGCCGGTGAAGGCAGAGGTCTACGCGCGTTGTCTCATCGAATGGCAGGGCGCTACGCAACCGCGCCGCGGGCTTGACGTCTTGCCAGCAGTGCTCGAACAATTGCAAGGAGCGCCGCTGGTTGTATCTGCGTTGGAAAAGGAAGTGCTTGCAGCGCGTGTAGCGGGCTATCACCCAAGTGAACTCGATGCGCTGATCCTCTCCGGCGAGTTCCTATGGTCGGGAATTGAGTCGTTGGGGCAATTCGACGGGCGGATTGCGCTCTATCCCCGACAGGAATTCGCGCTCCTTGCGCCTACGCCGGAACCCGTGCAAGGAGCGTTGACCGAGGCGGTTCGCCAGCAACTGCGCCAGCGGGGCGCGTCGTTCTTCGACGAGTTGGTGGCGGCAACGGGTTCGTTTGCGCCTGAATTGCTGGAGGCTATCTGGTCATTGGTGTGGTCGGGAGAGGTTACCAATGACTCGCTCGGGCCGCTGCGCTCGCGGCTGCTCGGCGCGCAGGGTTTCACTAAGCGCCGACCAGAGCGCTTCTATTCTCGGCGCCAACGGCTAGCGGGCAGTGAAGGGCGGTGGTCGTTGCTCGAGCGATGGCGCTCGGCCACCCCCTCATCGCCCACGGAGCGACTGATGCTGATGGCCCGTACGCTGCTCAATCGTTATGGCGTGCTGCCGAGCGAAGCGTTTGCACACGAGTCGTTTGCGAGCTTCAGCGAGGTTTATCCAGTGCTCAAGGAACTGGAGCAAGCTGGTAAGGTGCGGCGCGGCTACTTTGTGGATGGACTTGCCGCAACCCAATTTGCCGAGCCAGGCGCCGACGATCGACTGCGGGTGCTACGCGAGACCAACCCACCGGCGACGGCGCTGGTGCTAGCAGCAACCGACCCCGCGAATCCGTATGGCGCGATCTTACCCTGGCCTGATTGCGCGCCGCGTCCGCAGCGAGCAGCCCTGGCTCGTGTTGTTATCTATGACGGCCGGCTCGTGGCCTATGTCTCACGTACTGGACACAGCGTGCAGACGTTTTTGCCCGACCATTCCGCTGCGTCATCGGAGGACCATGAAGAGATACGGCCCGCGATTGAGCAAATGATTGCGCAAGCCCTGGTGCACCAAGTGGACTCGTATGCCCAGCGCAGCTTCGAGATCAAGGAGATCAACGGCGGCCGCGCCCGGGATGCGAGCTTTGGTCAATCACTAGTCACGGCTGGTTTCGTGGCCACCAGCGACGGGTACTTCTACGTTGGGGGACGCTCGCGGGCACCTTGAGCACCTTTCAATCTGTGCGTGGCACGATTGCGTGACGCGCTCTATGCGCGTCACGGGTGCAGGTTGTCCTTACCAATATCAGTTTATTGGCGGCGTAATCGTCTGATCTTGGCAAGTGTAAACAAATTGAAGATTTGAATACGTACCATTCTTCAAGTGGTCACAGGTTGGGCCAACAAGAGTGATGCTTGACTTGGTAGTGTCAGTATATGCCCAGCCATCAGTTGCACTATTGGCAAGTTGGATTGTTTTTCCAGTGGAATCAATAGCCCAAATTGCCATCGTCCAAGTACCTGCCGGAACATTTTGCAACGAAATCGTACATGAAGCGACCATGCCAACAATCTGTTTCAGGGCTGCCTCGAGGCCTGCCGTATCCGCTACCGCATAGTAAGACGTTGCCCCAGTCTGTGGTTCACCGCCAGCCTGCGCCATGGCATTGAGTGCCGTCGTCGCTGATGTCACGGTGCCGATGCCTACGACAAACGTTGGAAACCCGGCCTTCTTCGCGTTTGCAATCGCGTTGGTGGCTCCCGTAGCATCGGTCGTTTGGGAGTTTCCGTTCAGGCAATTGGGTTCGCCATCCGTTGCAAGCAGAAGGTACTTTGGGTTCGGATCTGTAAGCGTCTTCATATACGTTACAGCGTTGTTGATCGTTACGGTCGTTGGGGTTGCTCCGCTTGGGGCGTTTGCTGAAAGTGATGCAACTATTTGGGCAGCGCTAGTTGCCGAAACAGGGACAGCTGGAGCAGTGTTGGTTCCGCATTCAGAAGCTCCGCTTCCAAAGTAGAACAATCCCCAATTAACTGTGCTCGAAGCATTGACAACGGTTTCGATGGCGGTTGTCACCTGAGCCCACTTGGATTTGGCTCCGCAGTTGCCGCCGCCTTGGTTAGATCCTCCTGCGCATTTGTTATCGTTCGAGTCATCAGTCATCGACTGGGATCTGTCTTGGATGATCAAGATGTCTGGCGGGAGAGCGTTAATTGGTACCGATTGCTGAGCGCAACCAGTTCCAACGTCCGTGCTGGTGCTCGTGGAGGTGCTGGTGCTGGTGCTGGTGTTGGTAGCCGTGCCTGTTGGCACGACATATCCCGATCCTGCACCTGATCCACCTTCTTCGTGGCTTTTGGAACCGCAGCCAAACACGATAGTGCAGGCCAAACTCGCAATAAGTGTAGAAGTTCTTGTCATGTGCTGGCCCTCAAATGATTTGACCCTACTGAAGTATATGCCGCCTTCCAAACTACGCAATGACTCGGACCAGGCTCGTTGCGTTCTGTGGCGTCAATGAAGTTCAATGTGATGCTGTGGAGGTGCGTTCTGCTGGTTGGCTCTATCTAGTGCGGGGTTGGCGCTCGCGGTGGAGGCGGAGTGCGCTTCAGTGTCACGTGAAGCACCAGATTGCCGCGCAGCACCGTGAGTTTGACGGGGTCGCCAACCTCGCCGGCGAGCAGAGCATGGATACCCTTTTCATTGTAACTGCGAGTGTCGCGGCCGTTGATTAAGGTGATCTCATCGCCGCGTTTTAGACCTGCTTGCGCTGCGGCAAGGCCCGGCGGCACCTCGCGGATGAAGAGTCGCCCGTCGTTCTTTTGCGCCAGGTTGGCGCCGATGGTGCCGTATTCCGCGGCGCAGCCGAAACTCAACGTGAGAGTGCCGCAAAGACAAAATACGGCAGGGGCGGAAACGAGTCGGCGAGACATGGCGGCGGTTGCGCTTTAGTAGGCGCACATGGACATCAGTAGCGGTAGTCAGCGTTGACGTTGACGTATTCGTGCGTGAGATCGCACATGAAGAAGCGTGCCTGTCCCGTGCCCTGGCCGAGTTGCATCTCCACCACGTAGCGCGGTTCTTTCATGAGAGTCTTGACTTGCTGCTCGGCGCTGGCGCCAGTGGCCTCACCATTTTTGACGATGGTGATGCCGCCTATGCGGATTTCAGCTTGCGCGGGGTCAAAGGGTACCCCGGCGCGGCCCGCTGCAGCGAGCCAACGGCCCCAATTAGGGTCTTGCCCGCACATTGCCGTTTTGACGAGCAGCGAGTTGCTGATGGTCCGAGCAATGGTTCGCGCAGCATCATCGGTTTGCACGCCACGGACCCAGAGCTCGGCCACGTGAGTCGTGCCTTCACCATCGCGCACCATGGACTCAGCCAGCGACTCGCAGACTTGAGTCATGGCCTGCGTTAGCTGGGCGGTGCTCGCGGTCTTACCGCTTGCGCCCGAAGCAAGCGCCAACACGGTGTCGTTGGTACTGGTGTCGCCGTCCACGGAAATGGAATTGAAGCTCGCGTGCACCGCGGCTTCCAGTGCCTGATCGAGTGCGGTTGCATCCGTGATCACATCGGTGAACAAGAACACCAACATGGTGGCGTGCAGCGGGCCTTCACCCATGGGCTCCAAACGGCCAACGTTTGGTTGAATCATGCCCGCGCCCTTGGCAATGCCGACTATCTTGCCTGCGTTGCCCACGTTTGCCTGGGCTATCTTTGGGAACTTGTCTGTGGTGCAGATGGCCCGCGCAAAGTCGCGGGCGCCATCTGCACGCAAGGTATTCACTAACTCCGAGGCGTGAGCCACGACCTTTTCAACGGGCAAAAGCTGGCCGATGACACCCGTGGACGCCGGCAACACGAGGGTTGGCGCAAGCCCAAGTTCGCGAGCGATTGCGCCGGTGCTGACCTGGGCCGCAGATAACCCTGCCTGCCCCGTACACGCATTGGCGCAACCCGAGTTCACGAGCACGGCCTGGGCCGTCTTGCTTGTCGTGCGATTCGCGCAGACCGTTACTGGTGCGGCGCGCACGAAGTTCTTCGTGTAGCGCGCAGCCACCACGCAAGGTCGGTCGGCAGCGGCAAGCGCCACGTCTATACGACCGTCTTTTCGAATATTGGCGGATACGGCAGAGAATCGAAACCCGGCAATTGACAAGTCTTCGGTCATGGCGGGCCAACGTTAGCAAGAAAGTTGGCGCGGACTAGGGTTAGATCGAGCTCTTTTGCTGAACCCTGAGCGTCAGTCCCCGGCGTGCGCTATCTCAAAAATAGCGAGCATATACCGACCACTACAGGCTGCGAGTCGTGGTGGCAAGACCTCAAGGCAGAGCCGACCCGCTAGTTGAAGAGACGATTGACCTGAAGACTAATTCCAGCCTGGAGCGACGCCCGCCGATGTGACGAAAGGCTGAGAAAGAGAAGCGTCGTCGTCGCACTGCTCGCCGTTGCTGTATTCGACGATTCCATCGCCGCACGGTTCTGAGACACGAGTGATGTGTAAGCACGCGGAGTGTGCCTCTCAATGCGATCAATGTGGCCCGGCCAATGTTGGTTGGACGCCGAGGACACCACACATGCCGCCAGCCGGCGTCGTTGGTACGGAGGAGTTGTCGTGCAAGCAGTACCCACCAGCAAGCGTAACCAACAATAACACCGGTGATCCGCCTTAGCCGGGCGAAAGATGGCGGGCCGATTGATGACAAGGGCTGATTGCGAACCAACCAACGCACAAAAAATGGCCGAAATTGTGCTGTCGTCCCCTCCAAGTCCAATCGAGCTTGACGCCCGTCGCGCCCTCAGTATCTTTCCGGCCCCTGCCAACTTAGCTCAGCGGTAGAGCAGCGGTTTCGTAAACCGCAGGTCTCGAGTTCAAATCTCGAAGTTGGCTCAAATTCTTCCGGTGTTTCTTGCCCTTTCTCGAATGCCAAGGAAGCGTTGTGGCGTCGATTGTGGCGTCAGGAGCTGGAAGCTGTAGCGCCACGAGGTGTGGCTCGATGTTTGCGGCAATCGCCGAGGGCCTTGGTTTGCCGTAGACCGTCTCGACCATTCGGCTCGTGGTGTGCCGTAGCATCCGCCGGATGAACTCCAATGGCACGCCAGCCTCGTTGAGTATCGTCGCATTGGACCGTCGCAGGTCGTTTGGCGTACACCGCTCGATTCCGGCCCGCTCACAGGCGGCCTCAAGGTCGCGAATCAAGTTTTCGTATTCGCCCTTCTCGTTGACCTTGATTGGCAGGTTAGGCAGCGCATCCTCAATCAGACTATGGACCGGAATCAGTATTGGCAGGACGGCGTCCGATTCCTCCGTCTTGGTGCCTCGTACGCGTGCCGTTCCTCCAACCAGGTCGATATCCTCGGGAGCAAGCCGCAGCGCTTCAGAGCGGCGCAGGGCGAGCGCAACAGTCACTTCCACGAAGGTGCGCAGGCGGCGGGAGCAACATCGCAATAGCCTGCGTACTTCGTCGGGTGGGAGTGCGCGCTTGCGAGGCGTGTATCTGGGTTTCAAGTCGAGCGGTCGCAGAGCCTCGATTTGGTGGGGGTAGCATCCGGCTCGGCGTGCGAGTTTGAGCACTTGGCTGAGGCACGAAAATTCTTTGACGACGGTGTGCGGACTGGCGCTCTCACTCCGTCGTTGGGCGACGTAGGTGTCACAGACCGCCGGAACGATTTCGAGAAGGGACATTTGGGATCCCCAAACGCGAATGAAGTGTCCGAGCTTCTGCCGGTAGTACCGTAGCGTGGCCTCAGAGCTGTCTGCTTGCTTCGCCTTTACGGTTTC
>CAZCNI010000047.1:0-8864 GCA_964499765.1 uncultured Polyangiaceae bacterium | reverse complement strand
GTACCGGCGGGCGGTGGCTGGATGGGGGCAAGTCCTCCCGCAGCGCCCGACCACGATGCATCCGTGACTGGGATATAGACTAGGGCCCCGGATGCGGGATCTTTGTAGCCAATGTCTTGCCACGGTACGCCCACGATACCTGCCAGGAATATGACCGAGTTGTCAGTGCGCGGGATCCCCGATGACACGCTGTTAACCGGGTTACCTTCGTTATCAGTGCCGACAACCGAGCCGTAAAGTGGGTTGGGCAGCTTCCGAGTGCCGGGGTTACACGCTGCATGGATCGAGTTTGCATAGACGCAGTCGCAATCCATGTCGCCAAATGACTGATCGGGACAGAGTGTGGGATTGGTTAGGCCCACCACATAGCGCGAGGTGGGATACATGAACTCATATCCAAAACGGCGCTTCTGGTGCCAGCAGCGGATGTTAGCTTGATAGGCAGTGTCATCCTTAGCGTTGGCCGCGCCATTGGGACACCCATTAGAGCAGTTGCCTGGCGGTGTCGAATTGGTACAAGAGTAGCAGCAGGGGTCATTGGGGTTGGCGTCACACTGACTGGACCCTGTTGCAATGGACTGCTTGGTATTGGTCGCTACCCAACCTACGTCCGTATCTCGGAGAGAACAGTCGTTCTCATCTGTGAGCATCAAAATGGCGACCAACGAGTCTGGCCGCAAAAAAGCAGCGCGTTGTGCCAGCACGGCATCGTCTGAACCAATGCGCTGCGCTTGCGAACCGCCATCTAGTTTAATGGGGAAAGTTGGCGGTACTGGATCGATCAAGAACCGGTACCAACCCTCGAGTTGTGCTTCTAGGCCGCACCCCATTTCATGGGTTGCAATCACCATGTCCTTGAAGATACCGGTGGCAGCCGTGAGGTCAGGGTCTGTCATGGGTGGCTTTTTTGAGTCGCCCCAGGCCAGGAACCCCGTTGCATCCACCGTGACATTGGTGGTCGGATTGGTGGTGCTGGAGTATCGAGCGAGCGTACCTACAAGGTGACCTTTGTCATTCACGTCATCGGGCTCTGCAATGACGTTGCCACTGGCGTCCGTGAATGACGTTTGCACCCCGGGCGTGCAGAGAACTCCTCCGCCGTGGTCACCCAAGCTCGATGTCACGATGCCAATATGAATGTTGTTAACCGGGTTGAACTCCGGACTGGAGCCCGTAGGACAAGCGCCAGTACCAAGTGTGACGCGTGTACCAGTCCCCTTGCCGTCTGCATCCACGCAATTGGGCTGAACCAACTGCGTGAGCAACTGCGGAACCGCGTCCGCCAGCACCTTCTGCTTGTCAGCCATCGACGATGAGTTGTCGATCATGAGCAGAAGGTCGATGGCGTTGATGGCGTTGTTGATCTGCCGCTGAATCACCACGTTCGTGGTTACTGGGCGAGAATTGCCGATCGGGCGATCGAGGCAACCCGAAACCAAGATGGTACCACCGAGGAGCAAACTGGCGCTGGCGTAGCGCGTACTGCGCCGGAGCAAGCTCCGTTGAAGGTCTGACTGAGAACGATTGGAAGTCATTAATTTCACTCCTTGATGGGCTATTGGCCCGGTCTCTCTAATCAAGTTGTTGAAAGGTTACTACGTTGATGGGCGGCCCGCTCGTCGAGCACTGCATGAGAGCTCCGGTCCTAGCCGGCGCGGCGAGCGTAAATGCGCGGTAATACTTGTGTCAATAGGAAGGGCGCGTTTCCAGACCGATGCCCACGAACAGTGCCATGCGGGCCAACACGTACCGCACGGCAGGGCAAGTAGTGGCAATTCCCGTTCCGGCCGTTTACCAGGGAGATTACCGATTGAAACCGTGAAGTCACTGCCAACCGGGTTGGCGAATTCGATTTCCGGTTGGCGGTGCCCCTTTCCCCCGCCGCTCGCGGAGGGGAGGAACTACGTGTAGTGAATCACACTCAGTTACGGAGGCGTCGTGTCCGGCGGTAATTCTTCGGGTTCAACGGATTCGCCCTCGAGTTCAGCAAACAGGGAGCGTAGGCCTTCAATTACTTGCGGGGTTACGCCGGGCACTTGGGCAAGTTCCTCGTCGGGCGACCCCCGCATGGCTTCGAGCGACGGGTACGCGGCGTAGAGGGCTTTTCTTGTTTTGGGCCCCACTCCTTTCACTGAGTCAAGCAAGGAGGCAAAGCGTCGCGCGTGACCCAGTTTGCTGCGCCCTCGGTTGGCGAAGCGGTGCGCTTCGTCCCGGGCTTGTGCCAAGAAATACAACTCAGGGCTGCCTGGCCTGAGCGCAATCGCATTCTTCTGGCCGGGCAGGTACACTCGGTCCACGAGCTTCTCGCCGTGAACGTTCTCTTTCTCTTTTGCAAGCCCGACGATCGGTAGATCGGTAATGCCCAGGTCGTTCGCGGCCGTGAGTGCCACGGCTAACTGCCCGCGCCCGCCGTCAATCACGAATAGGTCAGGCAGTTCCCATGCTTGCTGTCCAGGCTCGCTGTGGCTTTCAGCACCGCGACGGAATCTTCGGCTGAGGACCTCGAGCAGCGCGCCATAGTCGTCGCCCCCCTCCACGGTCTTGACGTGATACGTGCGATACCTGGACTTGTCCGGCGCGCCATCACGCAGCGCTACAACGGCACCCACCGTGTCGTTGCCGCCCAAATGGGAGATGTCCACGCACTCGATGCGACTCGGCAGCTTTGCGAGGCGCAGTTTTCGCTGCAAGCGCGCGAGCCGCACCTGCACGTCTTCGGCAGCGCGCTGTTTTTCTTCGAACGCGTGCTGAGCGTTCTCTTGCGCCAAGTCGAGCAATTGCCGCTTCGGGCCGCGGGTGGGCATGACCAGGCGACACTTGCGCTTCTCACTTGAGTCCCACTGCAGGTCGCTCAGCCATTCGCTGATACCTTCGGCGCCATCGGGCATTGTAGGTACCAAGATCTCGTCGGGCAGACGCAATTCGATTGGCCCCCGGGCAGCATAATGCTCGCGCAGGAAAGCCGAGATGACTTCGGCATCGTCTACGTCCACGCGCAGCAGTGAAAACGCCGACACGTCGATGACGCGGCCCGAACGGACCAACATCACTACCAGCTCGACGCGCTCGCCCTGCCGGTAAAGACCTACGATGTCCTGATCCGCGTCGGAAACGGACACCACGCGCTGGGCTTCCCGGAGCGCGTTGATGGCCTTGAGTTGGTCGCGCAGCAGAGCAGCAAGCTCGAAGTCCATGGCGAGGCTCGCCTGGCGCATGCGTTCATCGAGATTCGCTGAAAGGTCATCGTGCCGCCCCTGCAAAAATAGAGAAACGGCTTTGACTTCCGCAGCATAGACTTCTTTGTCCAGCGGCAGCACGCAGGGCGCCGGGCAGCGACCAATTTGATGTTGAATGCACGGGCGCCGACGCGTTGCGAGCTCGCGGTCCGCACAGGTCCGCAGCCGAAAGTGCTTCTCTACTAGATGCAGCGTGCGGCGAGCGGCCGTTGCACTCGGATACGGGCCAAAGTATCGCGCGCCGTCTACGGACGGGCGACGCACCAGTTCAAGCCGCGGCCACTCGTGTGTAACGGCCAGCCGCAGCGACAGGTAGCTCTTGTCGTCGCGTAGCTTGACGTTGTACTTCGGGCGATGCTCCTTGATGAGGCTGTCTTCGAGAATGGCCGCTTCTTTTTCCGTGGCGGTAAGAATGGTCTCGAGGTCACCGATGTTCTTTCGCAGCCAGGGCATGTAGGCCCGTTCATCAGTCGAGTTCGCAGCAAAGTAGCTGCGCACGCGTGAGCGCAGGCTGGTGGCCTTACCCACGTAGATGACTTGACCGTGGCGATCACGAAACAGGTAGCAGCCCGGCTTGGGGGGCAGTGCGTCGAGCTTCAGGAGCAGCTCGGCCAGGGCATTATCCGCGGGCACTTCAGCGGGAGCTTCACTGGGAGGTACGGGTGGCTCAGTCATCGACTTCGCGAACTTCACTTGACGGAAGTTGTGCAGGTTTTCAAGATGCCAATCGCAGGTGCGGCTCGTTGAAGGTTATATGGCCGGGGAAATGTTGGTGAGCTAGTCAAATGTCTCCGGACAGCGCAAGGCAGACTCAGGGGAAATGGTGGCAGCACAATCGAGTCCTGTGGGCGGTGGTGATTGCCGTCGTATCCGGCGCCGCCGTTGCAGCGATCCTTTCTCCAAGGCTCCCTGGACCGGGTGATCCAGAAGGCCCTAAGCCTCGCGTTCTGCTTCTGGGCCAGGAACTACCGCTCAATGATCAATCTCAGCGAGTCGCGCTCGAGCGCGTGCGCCGATTCGTTGCACAAGAGCTGGAGCTAGTTCAGCCCAACGGGTCAGTGAGCCCAATTGCTCCGGGTCACGTAGGAGCTCAGATAGACAAAGTTCACTTGAGCGCGCTAGTGCGCCAAGTGCGAGACCCCACGAGTGCGATGCGACAAGCATGGCTCGTTAACGGCGCGAGCAGGCCAATTGACCTCATCGTGCCGATCGTATTTGACCGTGATCTGCTGCTCAACTATTTGCTTCGCCTCAAAGACGCGACTGATCGAGCTGCTTCGGACGCACGCATGGATCTCGAGGCGCGTAAAGTCGTGGCCGAAGTGGACGGCAGTCTGCTCGACGTTGACGCAACTCGCCTAGCCATTGAAATGGGCATGGAGAATGGGCAGCGACGCATCAAGATCGTTACGCTAAAGCAACCGGCCAAGCGCCGGTTGGCCGATCTGAAAGACGTGAAACTCGACACCGTGCTCGGTGAGTTCGAGACCCATTACGACCGATCGGAAAAGGCGCGCGATCGCACGTACAATCTCCGATTGGCCGCATCGAAACTCGACGGTCACGTACTGCTGCCCGGTGAAACGTTCGAGTTCAATGAGGCGGTGGGTCCCCGCGACGAAGCAAACGGGTACAAGGTCGCCACCGTGATCGCAGAAGGCGAGTTGGTCGACGGGATCGGTGGCGGTACGTGCCAAATCTCGGGCACGCTCCACGGTGCGGTGTTCTTCTCTGGACTCGAGATTGTTTATCGCACTCCGCACACGAGGCCGAGCGCGTACATCAAGATGGGCTTGGATGCCACGGTCGTCTACCCGACCATAGATTTCAAGTTCCGAAACCCGTTTGATTTCCCAGTGGTACTTCACGAGACAGTCAAGAACGGCATTGTTCGGGCTGAAGTACTGGGTCCAGCCAAATCGCGAACCGTGACTCTCATTCGCAGAATCACGGGAGTTCAACCTTACGAGGAACTTGAGCGACCGGATGACAGGCTTCCACGAGGAACGCGCGCACTAGCGCAGCGGGGAGTTCCTGGTTTCACTGTAAGCCGCTATCGCATCGTTCGCATCGGGCCGCATGCGGTGCGCGAACACTGGGTCGACAAGTATCCGCCAACATCGCAGATCATCAGAATCGGCACCGGTGACGCCAAGCAGTCGGACGTTGAAGTCAAGGAAGACAGCCACCCGGAGTACACCGCCGATGAGTTGTTGGTCCTGACCCAAGGCGAGGGTTTAGGTGAGAGCGCAACCCGCGACGCTGCATCTGGACGAGAGCTGCTCGAATGGCGTGAGCCTGGAAAGACTGGTGAGCCGGGTTGGACAAAAGCAGCAAAAATGCCGCAATGGGAGAGTCGCGACACTGAACACCGCGCGAACTCCGCGGGCGACTCGAAGAAGACTCAAGCTCGCCGTGGCAACGGATAAGTGAAGCCTGTCTGCGCTTGCCCACTTCACAAGTACGTGCACAGCACGTTATGTTCATCACTTGGTCTACTTCTGGAAAATCCGCGAGCGACTGTTTTTGGGCAACTACTGGTCCGGTGAACGAGCCTTGCTCGGGTTAAAAGTCGCCGAACCGTCGGAGGATGAAGCCACGACATTCGCCGGCGTGGTCTCACTCTGCGCAATTCCTCTCGAAGATGCCGAACCGCTGATCGGACCGATCAACCCCAACACGGAATGGTTGCACTTGCCGATCGCTGACGGCGGGTCAGGTGAAGCCGAGTTCGAAGCCGCTTGCGATCTGGCGCTGCCGTTCATTCAACGTACGCGCAGCCGTGGCAATGTACTCGTGCATTGCACGGCGGGAATGAGTCGCAGCGTGAGTCTCGTGGCAGCAGTCCTCTGCGTTGAAGAGCCTGAGATGGACGTTGAGACCGCTTTTAGTGAAGTGGCGCAGGCCAAGGGCCGCGCGCTCGGTGTGAACCCGAATGAAGCGGATTTGCTCATCGCCCCAGCGTGGGAATTTCGCGTCCACTTGCGCCAAAGGTTTCAGCGCAAGACGTCGCTTGGCGAACGGTCGGCCACGCCTGAAGAAAAAAATTGAAATGCAGATTCCGGCCAAAAACCCGATGGTTTTTGCCTTTTTCTGACCGGTCGTTCACCCTTGTGCTTGACTAAGAAACGGTTCGGGGGCAAAAAGCGCCGCACCGAGGGCCGACATGCTTGCCATGCGGCCACGCCACCTGAAACCCGATTCGATCGCCCCGGTCGGTCGGCTCCAAAGAAGAACCATGAACACAGCAGACAACGTTCCCCAGGCACCCAACGAATCGGTAGAGACCAATACAAGCGGCGCGTCCCCACGCGCCGTAGATTGGGAAAATCCGCGAGTTGCGGCAATTCTCACCGCAGCAGCGAAATGCTTCTCACGAAGCGGTTTCAGCTCGACGACGCTTGCAGAGATCGGCAAGGAACTCGGGCTACGCAAAAGCATCGTCCACTACTATTTTGCCAGCAAGGCCGCACTCATTCACGAAGTGCAGAGCTTCACGTATCGCAAGTTCCTCGATCGCGTTCGCACCACGCTAGGTGCAGCGCACGAAGGCACTGGCGCTGCGCGTGCCCGCCGCGCTCTAGAAGCGTTGTGGGAGGCACTGCAAGCGGACTCGACGGCAACGGGTTTGAACATCGAAGTCTGGAGCGCGGCCCGCCGTGATCCAGAGTTGAAGCGCCGCGCCGCGTCGCTTCAGCAAGACTCTCGCCAGATCATGGAAGAGGCACTAGCCACGGCTGGGGACGTCATCAAGCGCCCCAACCTCGAGAGCCTTCCCACGTTGGTACAGGCGGTGCTCAATGGTCTGTCGATCGCCGATTGCGTCGAAGGCGAAAGCGTCCAAGCCAAGCGCGCCTATGAGACGTTCCTGTACCTGCTCGACTCGACTCTGAAGAAGTGAGTGTTCCTTCTCAAGCGTCGCAAGTAAACTTGGGTTGGTTGCGCAAGCTGTCGGGTTCCCAGCAGCTTGCGCAAAGCAACTCGCAGTGACGCTCGGTTGACCCAGCTGTTGACACTCGATCCGTGCGCGTCCCTATGCCCTTTTCGCAGATACTTGGCCAGAGCACCGCGGTTGAAACGTTGGTGCGTGCCCTTCAGTCCGGCAAGGTTCACCACGCCTATCGCTTCGAAGGCCCGGAGGGGGTGGGCAAAGAGATGGCGGCTTTTGCATTGGCACAGAGCCTCGAGTGCACCGAGCCTCGCGATCACCTGGCGTGTGGCGCCTGTAGCGCTTGCAAGCGCGTCGTCATGCTCAGTGAAGAGCCGCCGCGCGTTCCAAAACATCCGGATGTGGTCTTGCTTGAACGCGGCCTGTACCCAGCCGCATCCCTAGGCTCTGACACGGCTGAATCAAGCACGATCAACCTGCCCCAAATCCGCAGGCTGGTTCAGAGTCGCATAGGCTTTCCACCGCATGAAGGTCAGGCCCTTGTATTCATCATTCGGCGCGCGGACGAGTTGAATGCCAACGCGGCCAACGCATTGCTCAAGACACTCGAGGAGCCGCCCGAGCGTACTCACTTCATTCTCCTAACGAGTCGTCCGCATCGGCTCTTGGACACCATTCGTTCGCGGACACTTGCAGTGCGTTTCGCGCCCTTGCCCGATGACGTCCTGGGCACGATTCTCGATAAGCGCGGCGTAAGCCGTGCTGTCATACCGGTCAGCGGCGGCAGTGCGTCGCTTGCCCTGGCACTGGCTGACACCGAGCTATTGTCGACCAATGACGCCTTCGCAGAGTCACTCTCTGCCAGCTTGGACGCTCCGGATCTAGCGTCGGCGCTGGGAACATTCGAGATCAAGGGCAGTGATCGACTGGCACTCAAGGAGCAGCTTGGTTGGTTCGCACAGCACCTAGCCATCCAAGCCAAGCAGAACCTGTCGGAGGATCCTGCTGCTGCTGAGCGTTATGCACGGCGCTATCCGCTAGTTCTAGCCGCCATGACCGACCTCGAACACAACGCCAACCCTGCACTCGCCGTCGAAGCATTGGTAACTCGCCTACGGCGGATCTGAGCATTCAGGGCTGCCCATTTGTCCCGGGCCGAGGTCCCGATACTTTGCGTTCGCATCCTGAATGACCACCCATTTGGTTGACCATACACCACATGTCAGAACCCCCGCCCGTCAAGCTCGTTTGCTGGCGAAGTTTGCCTGAGCACCGGAGCGGAACATACGTGGGTATTTGAGCACCGGAGCGCAAGGCAAACGCAGCCAGCGGACGAGATCGGCGGGCGTCGCAGCATGATGCGATTAATGCTTCGACCTACATGCTGTGCTAGGAGGCCGCCATGGCTAGTAAGGTGCCTGTAATCATTGCGACGGCCGTTGGTTGCGTGTTTGCCGTTGGCTGCGCCGGTCGCCCCCAGGCGCACACGGATGCAGTTGGCCATACCACAGAGAAGGATTTTGAATTTGCGGGCAACGATGCCGGAACCGTTCAGCGTGATGCAAGCGCTCGACGTAAGTCAGGCGCTCGACGTAAGGCAGTCGCCCCATTACAGGCAAGTGACATGTACTTCGATGCGGGCACCCCGCGTCTCGGGCGAATGATAACGGACGATGACCGTCAGCAAATCCTCGGAATAAACACCGCGGGTCACTCCGGTGCTTCGGGATTGGTGCTGC
>CAZCNI010000046.1:0-8879 GCA_964499765.1 uncultured Polyangiaceae bacterium | reverse complement strand
GCTCTCCTTTCGGAGGGACTTGCACCCGCAAGACAGCGCCCATGCTGGGCGCACCACAAGTAAAATGGGCTCCTCGAGGGGAGCCCATTCTCCGTTAAGGTCCATGAGGTCGTACAGGCATTGAAATCACGACGGGCTCATTGCAAGGAGCCCATTGTGCACTTATGGCAGTGCCGCCCGAGTGGCAGCGTCACCGGCTACGCCGCGACGGCCGCTGACTTCTGGCGACGCGCCTCGAGCTCAGCTGCGATATCCAGCGTTACCTTCTTGTTGAGCTTGTAGCTCACCAACAGCATAGTACAGATGACAAACAGCAACCCGACGAATATGCTACTGCAGGCACGATAGCCCACAATGGCATTCTTTGTTGACGGCTCAGTCGTTTCGTAATTGAACAGGCCCGCCATCACCCAAAGGAACGAGGCTGAACCGAGAGCAAGACCCGCCTTCAGCGAAAAACCGATGGTCGCGAACACCATTCCGGTGAACCGGCGCCCAGTCTGCCACTCTGAATAATCGGCTACATCGGCGAAGATGGACCAAATGAGAGGAATCGTCGGCGCGTAGAGCATGGAACCCACAACCGTCAGAACGAGCATGCCTATTGTGTTGGTTGAGCTCAGCAGATAGAAGGCAAAGGAGTTTACTGCAGATAGCCCGAAACCCGCCACCGCCACCGCTTTCTTGCCGAAGCGTCGAGCCAACGAAGGCGAGAGCAGAATGACCGAGATAGTCACTGCAGTGCCAAGGATGTTGATGATGCTGTTGAACACATCCGCGACGTTCGAACTGGCAAGATCGGTGCGAATACCGTGCACGCGGTAGCCTATTGCATTGATGATGGAGCCGCTCGCCCCTGTCCCTGTTAGGCCAATTGATTCGAGTGCGTCGAACATCGCTGCGCGGTCCGCATAGTAGTGGTAATAGTTATACAAAGCGCCGCCGCGGAAAGACAGAATCCCGAAGTGGAATAGGGTCATCAGGAACATGACGATCCACGGTGAATTCTTCACCAGATCTGCAAAGTCTTGGCGTGGAGAAGCCTTCACTTCATTCGCGGGTTTGATACGCTCACGCGTGGAGAAGAACGTAACCATAAAGAGAATCAAACAAAGGACGGCCCAAATCGTCATTGTTATCTGCCAACCGTAGCGGCGGTCGTGCCCCATGGCAAACTTGGCCACGAGGGGTAAAGTGAAGCCACCCACAGTGAACTGCGCAATATTGACCGCAATGAACCGAAATGAATTCAGCTTTGCTCGCTCGTTGAGATCCGCAGTGATGACCCCACCCAGTGCCGAGTAGGGCATGTTGTTCATGGAGTAGAGCGTCATCAGCAGCATGTTCGTGATGGTGGCATAGCCGATCAACATCCCCGTGTTCCAGCCCTGTGGCGTTGTGTAAGCCAACACCATTACGCCTGCCCAAGGCCCTGCCGTCCACAGAATCCAGGGGCGGAACTTGCCCCAGCGCGTGTTCGTGCGGTCGGCGAGAACGCCCATGATCGGGTCGAAGATGGCGTCCCAGAGTCGTGGCCAGAGCAGAACTGCAGCAGCGGCGCTTGCACTGAGTCCAAAGACGTCCGTATAGAAATTGAGCTGGAACAGGATCATCGTCATGAAGACGAAATTCGCCGCGGCATCAGCTGCACTGTATCCGGCCTTTTCGAAGAACGTGAGCGGCGCGTTACTTGGTTGAGTCATAGGTCCGGTTCACAGACTATTCATGCATACAAGGATATTCGTGCCTCCGCGCGGATAATACCGACTGCCGCACGTATTGCCGGTGTCGCTTCGAATTTGATCACACATGGCAAATGCTCCCCAACCGGAGTCTCAAAAGTGTCGGTTGTGTTTGAGGCCATCGGCTGATAAGCCTCGTTGGTGACGAGGCAAATCAAGACTGCGCTTTAACACTGGCCTCAGTCAACGAAACATCACTCATGGCAACATCCAATCCGGAATACCCGTTCCAGAACTCGGCTCTTCCCGTTGCGGAGCGTGTTGACGACCTTATCGCGCGCCTAGATATCGTCGAGAAGGCAGCCCAGATGCTTCACGGGTCGCCAGCGATTCCGCGCCTGGGCATACCTGAATACACCTGGTGGAACGAGGGGCTGCATGGAGTTGCCCGAGCTGGGATCGCCACCGTGTTTCCTCAGGCCATCGGGCTTGCGGCCATGTTCGATGCGGCTCTGCATCACAAGATTGCCGTCGCAATCGCCGATGAAGCGCGCGCCAAGCACCATGAGTTCGTGCGCCAGGGCGATCACGACATCTACAAGGGCCTAACAATCTGGAGCCCCAACATCAACATATTTCGGGACCCGCGCTGGGGACGTGGCCATGAAACCTATGGCGAATGCCCATACCTGACTGCGCGTCTTGGTGTTGCCTTTTGCACGGGGCTGCAGGGCGACAATCCGCATTACTTCAAGACGATCGCCACGCCCAAACACCTTGCCGCCCATAGCGGGCCCGAAGGGTTACGCCACGGCTTCGACGCCATTGTCAGCCCCAAAGACTTGTTCGAAACCTATCTACCAGCGTTTCACGCGTGCATCACGCAAGGCAAAGCGCACAGCATCATGGGGGCCTTCAATCGCATCAACGGCGAGCCCTGCTGCGGCAGCCCAACGTTACTGCGCCACGTCTTGCGCGAACAGTGGGGCTTCGAGGGTTACGTGGTCAGCGACTGCTGGGCAATCAAGGATTTTCACGAGCAACACAAGGTCACTAGCACCTGGGAGCAATCAGCCGCACTCGCCGTCAAGAGCGGTTGCGATCTCAATTGCGGCTGCACCTTCGAGCACATTCCACAAGCCGTCGCGCAAGGCCTACTGGACGTGTCTGATGTCGATGCGGCACTGAAGCGGTTGTTCACGGCGCGCATGCGCCTTGGCCTATTCGACCCGCCTGAGCAAGTGCCCTTTGGTTCGATTTCCTACGAGGTCAACGACTGCGAAGCTCACCGGGCGCTCGCGCTGCGCGCTGCTCGTGAATCCATCGTGCTGCTGAAGAACGACGGCCTACTGCCATTGTCACCCACACTCCGCAGTATCGCAGTGATTGGACCCAACGCGCACGACCCCTCGGTGCCGCTAGCGAATTACCACGGCTTGCCGTCAAGGTTAGTGACGCCCCTTGACGGGATTCGTGCCGCTGTGACCAAAGAAACGAAAGTCTGGTACACAGACGGCTGCAAACGCACCGGCATGGAGGCTCACGGGCTCATGAGCATGGGCAATTTTTCCGAGGCGCGCAGCGTGGCGGAACGTGGCGACGCAGTCGTGCTCTGCCTGGGTCTTTGCGCCGAAATCGAGGGTGAACAAGGCGACGCGAGTAATTCGGAAGCTGCTGGCGACAAGGTGGATCTGCGGTTGACGGGCTTGCAGCAACGACTCATGGAAGAGATCGTTGCCCTGGGCAAACCAACAATCCTAGTGGTTCTCGCCGGCAGCGCACTCGATCTTGCGTGGGCACATGGCCATGTCAACGCCGTTATCGATGCGTGGTACCCGGGTGAAGAAGGCGGCACGGCAATTGCCGATGTGCTGTTCGGCAAGGTCAGCCCAGCAGGGCGCTTGCCGGTCACTTTTCCGCGCAGCATCGCGGACGTGCCTTTGTTCACCGATTACTCTATGAAGGGGCGCACGTATCGATACCTTGAGCATGAACCGCTCTTCCCATTCGGCTACGGCCTCACATACACACGCTTCGAATACACGAACCTGCAACTGTCGCAGACTCGCCTCTGCGCGGGTGAAACGCTGACGGTCTCGGCCAACGTGCGCAACGTAGGCCCACGCGAAAGCGATGAAGTCGTACAACTTTACGTTAGTGATCAAGAGGCCAGCTGGCGCGTCCCGCACCGAGATCTGCGTGGTTTCGAGCGCATCCACTTGCGGCCCGGCGAGGCACGTGAGGTCAGCTTCGAACTTACCCCCAAAGCACTCTCGCTCATCAATGAAGCTGGTGAACGCGTACTCGAACCCGGAACGTTTCGCGTCACGTTCGGTGGTAGCCAACCAGACGCACGCAGCGTCGAGCTGACGAAACGAGCACCCCTGGCAGGCGAGTTCGAGGTAGTAGGCGAATTACTGCGACTGCCCTATTGAACCCCACTGACCTACACGCACCGCGACGGATTCGCTCATCCCTACCCCCCTCTGGGATCCCCCGGGCCGCAGCGTACGCCGCGACTCAAGTGATGGCGCGGGGACCTTTTTTGGTAAGGTCAGGAATCGCATTGGCGTGCCAGGCTTTGCCAGTTGCGGCGGCGCTGATCTCGTCCGCTGGTCAGGCTCCGTCGAGTATCGCCCGAATCTTGGCTAATAGTTGCGAGGGCAGGAGCGGCTTCTGAATGAATTGAATCCCTTCATCGAGCACCCCTTGGTGCACGATAGCCTCTGGCGTATAGCCTGACATGTACAGCACTCGGGTATCTGGACGCGATCGAACGATCCGCTGTGCCAACTCGCGTCCGGTCATCTTCGGCATCACGACGTCGGTAAGCAGCAGGTGGATCGTGTGCGGGTGCTCGTTGTCACAGGTCACTGCCAGCTCCCCATTAGCGGCCAACAGAACCTTGTATCCCGCTTTGTCGAGCACCTTCCTAATGACGTTTCTTACCGCGTCTTCGTCCTCGACCAGCAGTATCGTTTCGGTCGCTTTTTGCTGCTCTCGGTCGCTCCTTGCCCCTATTGCGGCACGGAGACTCACTGATAGAGGCAGGTAGATCTTGAACGAGCTACCAGCGCCAGGCTCGCTCTGAACCCAGATGTAGCCGTTGCTCTGTCGAATGATGCCATAGACAGTGGCCAAACCTAGCCCCATGCTATGACGTGTTGCAGATGGGTGATGCCCCCGCCATGACTGAGGGGCATGCGCAGGTAGTCGATGAGCTGCTCGGTAATCAAAGTCGTGCAGTCGTAGACCGAGTTGAAGACTTCACCAATGGCAAGGGGCGTGACGGTGTGGTGCCGCACCGAGCGCAGCCCTTCCTGTAGTTCGCCTGTGACGGCATCGTCTAGCCAGAACAAATGGTGTGGTTCGAGTTCGCGTCCGAGTCTCGCTGCTTCGATGGGTGTCAATCGGTGGTGCGCATCGAGCAGGAGGTGAACATCGCACCCATAGGTGTCGCGGATCTGCGCAAACAACTGCGGCACCACAGCGTCACCTTGTGGGGCGTAAGCGGCGATCATAGCTGGTTGAACTATTGGCCGCTCGCGCGCAAGAACTTCCCTTTGCTATTCGACCACGAGCACCGAGCCAAAGCCGCTCTCACAAAAGTATTGAATTTTTGACCCCTTGCGCAATCGGCAGGGAGCCTCAGATTATTACCCTCAACGCACTACGGCCCCTTATCCGCGTTGCGCCCGAAGGAATTTCGACCGTGTCAAATGTTGTAGTCTACACGACCCGAGTTTGCCCTTATTGCATCCGAGCCAAGGCGCTGCTCAAGAAGAAAGGGGTTGCTTTCTCTGAGATCGACGTGAGTAACGATACTGATAAGCGCTCTTGGCTGGTATCAACAACTGGCCAGCAAACGGTGCCGCAGATCTTCATTGATGATCACCCGATCGGTGGCTTCGACGACATGGCAGCCCTCGATCGCAGAGGCGAACTAGACCGTCTGCTTACTGGACAGTAAGTGCCTCGGGCCACAATGCGAGTACGTGCTCAGAACCGAGCAAGGGTGTCACACCGGTAATCCACTGCACTAGGCTGCGTGGTGCAAGCTCCAGGGGACTCCATAGCTTGCGTCGCTGCTGCTCGAGTGCCTGAGATACGTCTTCCGCGTTTGCGCGCACGTCGAGCCCGAGAGCAGCCAGTACACCTTCGGCGGGTCCCTCGACGCGTATGGGAGTTTCCTCAGAAATCCCCGTGAGCTTGCGCGCCAATGAAAGAGCTTGAGCTAGGCCACCAAATTCATCTACCAAGCCACGTTCTTTGCCCTGCGTGCCACTCCAAATTCGGCCCTCTGCGATGGCTCGAACCTGATCGGGCGTGAGTTTTCGCCCCACGGAAACACGTTCGACAAACAAGTCGTAGATTTGGGTCATTAGCAACCGCAGGCGAACCCTCGTGGCTTCATCCCAAGGGGAAAAAGGAGACATGTAGGCCGCTCGCGCCGCAGCGCCAGCATCAGCGCTTGCGGGTGTTGTCACCGTACGAATCCCATGGGCGTCCAGCGCAGTCCCAAAAACGATTTTGCCGCCAAGCACGCCAATTGACCCAACAATGCTCGTGCGCTCGGCAATAATACTCTGCGCTGCGCACGCCAGATAGTAGCCCCCGCTGGCGGCCATGCTGCCAACCGAGGCAATTAGCGGCTTGCGTGCCCCGAGCTCGCGCAAGCGCAGCCATAGTAGGTCGCTGGCCAATGCAGAGCCCCCCGGCGAGTCGATCCGTAGCACTACGGCCCGCACTGACGAATCCCGCGCCAGGCGGTCAATTGTCTTGGCCAGCGATTCGTAGACGATTCCCTCGCCCGAGAGCAATCCGTCTGAGCGCATCGCAATACCGCCAATTGCAGGGACGACTGCAATGTACGGTTTGCCATCGGACTCTTCCTCACTGCCCAGCAGCCGCAGAAGCTCGATGATGCCGCGATCAGCTGCACTCTCCACGGCCGGGCCATAAGCGACCTTGATCTTGCCAGCGTGTGCGCGCTGGCGTGCGTCGCGCCGCGCTTCGGTCAAGTCACCAACGGCATCCACCAACCCCAATGCCTTGGCTTCACTGCAAGCGTAGGGGCCGTTTTCAGCATAGTCCTTTGCCGTGCTGCGCGTGGTTGCCAAACCGTCGAGCCAGGCCTGTCGCATCGATTGAAGCGTCTCGGTCAATGCCAGGTGCGCCTCGTCACTTGGCCCCTCACGCGTGAACATCTCTGCGGCACTCTTGAAGCGCCCGATCGAAAGAAAGTCCGCCTGCACCTTGAGTTGGTCGAGCAATCCCTTGATGTACATTGACTGAGCGGCAATACCAATGGTCTCCAGATCACCCGCCGGACTCAGCCAGACTCGGTCACAGCCCTCCATAGCCAACCAATAGAGCGCGTTGTCGAGCCCGTCGGCGTGACACACTACCGGCCGCTTTGCGTCGCGGATGCTGCGCAGCAGGGGTGCCAATTCCTCTACCTGCGAGAGGTGCAGCTTGACTTGACCGAGGTTGACGAATACCCCCGTGGCCTTGGGGTCGTTGCGGGCGGCTTGCAGCGCGCGAACCAGGCCAACGAAAGTCCGCGTCGCCGGCAGCGGGAGCCAACCGTTTCCTTCGGTAGATTCGGGAACTCCTCGGCTCAAGTCCAGTTCCAGTAGGGTGCCTGAACCATAGCTGGTCTCTTCGGCGAGCTTGTCGTGGCTCTTTGCTACGCGCGGACGTCCGTGGCAGCCAAGGGCAAGAGCCAATGCGGCAGCGAGCCACAGAAGTTGCTTCACGGTTGTTGTCCTGCGCGCCGTGTTAAATCACTCTTTGATGACGCCGCGGGGGCGACTGCCTTCTCGGTGTCGGCGGCGCCCACCGGTTTGGCGGATCCTTCCGACAACTCACGCAGTCGCTGCGCGGCCGCTCTCCCGTAACTCGACGACTCACCGACTTGGTCGATGATACGCCGGTACAACTGTACCGCGCCGGTGCGGTCACCTGAGTTCCACTTGAGGTCGGCCAAAGCAGACAACGCGGGCAAGTACTGTCCATTGGAGGCGAGGACCTTCTGGTAGTAACTGATGGCACTCGTCGTGTTGTTTCGACGCCGAGCCACATCGCCGAGACCCGTCAAAGCCTCCGTGTCGCTCGGTCGCTCTGCCACTACGGAACGGAACATTTGCTCCGCGCGAGTCAGCTCATTGCGCCGCAATGACTCGAGTCCGCGTCGCAACCGGAGCCGGAAATCACCTTCAGTCGTTACAGTGGCATCGCCGGCGGGTTCGCTGGGAGCACTGGCGTTCGGGGACGCACTAGGCAGGGGCCCGGCACCAGCATCGACCACCGGTGCGGAATTGGTTTCGTTGGCAGTCGAGGCTGCCTTGGCCTGCGCGCGGTTAATGAATGCCTCGATCTCCGGCAGCAACGGGTGCGTCTTTGGCGCTGACTTGAGACGACCTAGCTCCGCTCGGGCGCAGTCGAGTCGTTGACTCATGACACAAGCCAAGACCAACATCGCGGGCGCGCGCCCGAGACCAGAATCTGCCGCGCGCGCTTTGTCCAGCCAGTCGAAAACGTCCTTGTAGTTGGGTTTTTCGGCGACGAGTTCCAAGCCCGCAAGCGCATACGCAATCTCGGGAGAAGGGTTCGACTGACGCAATACCTCCGCGGACTTGCGCGCCTCGTCGAGCTCACCCCGCAGGCGTTGCGCGTCGACGTGTGCCGCAACAAGGTCTGCATCTTTCATTGCAAGCCGCTCGATGGACGCCATGGCCCGCGAGGCCTGTAGCACGTGTTCCGAGAGCTCGCGCTTTAGCGTCTCTGTGCGCGTCGTATCATTCGGATCGCCCAAGCGCACGGCAAGCCAATTCATATCGGCCCGCATAACGTCGTAGCGCGCGGTCAAGACAATCCAACGCGGGTCGCGACCACCGAGCGTCTGCGAGGACTGCAACTGATCATGCGCACGGCCCAAATCGCCTGCATGCAATGCTTCGGCTGCACCGCTCAAGTACTGTTCAAGCGTCGGCGCAACCGATGCGGCGTGACTCACACTGGGCGGCTGGCTCCGGGAATTCATCCAGAACGCTACCAGTGAGAGCAAGGCAATGGAAAGGCCTCCAAGCAGCCAACGGCCCATGCGCAAACTGCGAGCACGCGTTTGGGGCGATGAGCCATCGCCATTGGAAAGCGAACGCTTGGGTGGGACGGTTGGCGCAAACGAACCTGCCT
>CAZCNI010000045.1:0-8983 GCA_964499765.1 uncultured Polyangiaceae bacterium | reverse complement strand
GGCTCGCGCGGCGAATGAATGAAGTCACCTGTGTGTAGAATCGCGCACTTGGGTAGCCTTTCGAAAAAAGTGAGTGCACGACAAACAAACGTGGACACCAATTTCGAAACGCATCCGACAATGCTTACGCAAGCGACAGTCGCGAGGGGCGACGCCGAACTTGCAGAATGTGAAGTTCATCGTGTCACAGTCCGCATTGGAAAAATGGCTGCCCGCCGCCATGGCGGTGAGTCAGCCGAAGACGGCGTTTTCAGCGCCGATTCGCATCATGCTTGGTGAAGCCGTGGATCTCGCGCGCTTCACGAGCGCCTATTGGGAACCCGTGAAGGATCCCTCTGGCAACATCCTGCGTCCGGGGCTCGCGCTTGCTGGCGCGAAACTGTCACCCACGATTGGCAGCGAGATTCTCGAGCTGCAGGATGCCCTGCAATCCGCGAACACGAGCTACCTGCTCACGGTTGCGCCCACGCAGCCCGACGTGCGCGCCCGGGCGCAGTTCGTGCTGAGCGAGATCGCCGCGGCACTCGAGTGGTGGCTGGATGACGGCATTGACGACGATCGCGATCAGCAATTGGCGTCGCTGAAATCCGAATACGCCGATGGTTCTACAGCTGCTGACTCTTTGGCTGCCGAACTTTCTGACTATGCGGCACTCGCCCGGCAAGAAGCTGCGGGTCTACAAGGCCTCGGTGGCTTCGAGATGACCCTGGTTGACGAAGCGGAGAACCTCGCTCACCAATTGCGCGAACGCCCAACGACTCCCGTGTCGCCGGAGAACACGCGTCGTGCGCTCGACGTCCGTAATCGGGTCGCGACACTCCTTGTCGACCGCATGGCGCAAGTTCGCTCAGCCGCGCGCTTCGTATTCCGTAACCAGCCGCAAATCGCGCGCGAAGCCAGCAGCGCCTACGAGCGCCGTCGCCGTCACGCGCGCAAAGCGATTGCCGCCAACAAGGCCACGACCCCCGCAACGAGTGACGTCAAAACAACTCAGCAGGCAAGTTGAGTGAGACGGGACCCATGCGCGGGCGCTTTAGTCAATTAACTGAGGTGCCCGCGCAGAGGACTGTCGGTGAAGGTTCTTTGTTGTCACGCTGAAACGCAAAGCCGTTATCCGGACCGTTGCTTGCCGGTGTCGTTCAGAATTTGGGAAACCCTTGCGCCAGTCAGTCCGAGCAGACTGCCCGCATCGCGTACGCTGAGACCTGCTTTAGCCAATGCGCGCGCAGCTTCCTTGGTCGTCTTCATTGCCTCTTGAGCGTGCTCTTCAGCGCGTCGACGGGCAGTTTGCTGACGTGCCAGTTCCTGGCGGGCATTGGCCGGAAGAGTGATCTTCTCAGCAATTTCAACCGTGAACGCAGAGTCTCCAATATCAAGAGACAGAGCCTCGCGAACCCTTCGGCGGGCCTCTTCCAAGGTTCGGCCATTTGAGTGAACCCCGCGAGCCTCCTGGATTCTTACAATCCACCAACCGTCCTCGCGAACAAAATGTGCCGTATATCGTCGTATTCGTGACATATCAAGATTCCCTTTCAGCGTCCACGTAACAACCAACCTTTGCCAAGGCACGGTTCCAAGTCCCGCTCGATCGCGCGCGACGTTCCGCGCGGAATGTCCTCACCTTTGTGAATGGGCACCGTACTAAAGCACGTGCCGCATTGGACCCTGAGATGCGACCCTCTTTGGCGAACCTCAACGCACCCAAGCTGGCGCAATATACGTCGGAGCTCGGAAGTGGTCACCCGTTCAAAATACCATTCTCGTTAGCTCTGTCAAGTCCGCTTGACACTTGGCTGGCTGCTGCCTCCCGTGCCAGGAGTCGCACAGCAGTGCAAGTTGCGTGAGACGCCGCCCCATGCGCGGGTGCTTTAGTCAATTGACTGAGGTGCCCGCGCAGAGCCTGCGCAGGGGGCAGATGGGCAGGAGAGGCTGTTGCAGCCGAGCCGAATCATTGCCCGCAGCAGTTCTCCGGCGCAGCCGCGTTCACTAGTTGCGGCTGCCAGCGGGTCGCCGAAGCAGCACGACCAAGGTCAGCATGGCGCCATACACGACTGCCAACACCGAGAAGTTCTGGGAGAAAGCGCGAACCAGCGCCTGCTGTGAAATGCGCGCTGAGAGTAGTCCGAGGCTCGCTGAAAACGTGTCTGGCATATTCTGCGCCAAGAACTGCCGCGTCTGCGCCAAAGCCGCCAGAGTTGCGTCGTTGAACATGGATACACTGCGCGACAGCGCTGTGTAGTGCTCTTTGATGTTACGATCGAGAAACGTACTCATCAGGGCCGTGCCAATGGAACCCCCCAGTTCTCGAGTCAGGTTGAACAGACCCGCGGCATTGCCACGCTGCTGCGCAGGGATGTCCGACAAGGCAGTGACATTGAGCGGGGCAAACACGAACCCAAGCCCACAAGCGCGAACGAAAACGGTCATCAACAGGGCGTGTTCATCCGCTATATTGCTGAGCCTTGAATTGAGCACCAGGCTGTAGCAAACGATGACGCCCCCCAGCAAAATAAGTGGCCTTGGATCAACGCGAGACAGGAGACGACCAATAATGGGCATCAGAACCAGCTGAATCGCCGAGCCCTTGAGAAAGAGCATTCCAATATCGATGGCCTTATAATGCATGACCGCGCCGCAATACAGCGAGAACATGAACGTAGCCGAGAAGAGCGTCATCCCAATTGCAAAGTTGAGCCCAGTGGCTGCCGCATAACTGCGATTGAGGAACACGCGAAAATCCACCACAGGGTGGGGGGTTTCCAGTTCATGGACGACGAACGTAATGAGCGACGTCACCGCGACGACCGACAGCAATAAGATGGTGCGCGACTCGAACCAATTGTCGCGGTGCCCCTCTTCGAGGACGTACTGTAGGGTTGCCATCCCAACCACGAGCAGCGCAATGCCCGGCGTGTCAACGGTGTCTCGCTTCGAAACCCAGCCGGGCTCTTCGATACTGTTCCAAGCCAGGACCGCGGCCGCTATGACGAAGGGCACGTTGATCAAGAAGATCCAATGCCAATTCGCCACGTCTACCAGATACCCTCCAAGACTTGGGCCAAGCAGCGGTGCCGTTACAGCGCCCAGGCCAAACAAGGCCTGCGCGGTTCCGTGCTCCTTGCGTGGATAGCGGGCAAAAAGGATCGACTGCGCAGTTGGGATGATGGCGCCACCGCCGAGGCCTTGCAGAACGCGAAATGCCACTAGCGACCAAAGGTTCCAAGCCGTGCCGCAGAGCACGCTGGCCGCGCCAAAAATGAGCAGAGAAGTAACGAAATAACGGCGATAACCGAAGCGCCGTTGGAACCACCCGGTCATAGGGATGACCACGACATTGGCCATCATGTATCCGGTGGACACCCAGGCAATCTGATCGATGGGCGTGCCAAAGCTGGCGCGAATGTCGTTGAGCGCAACGTTGACGATGGAGATGTCGAGCACGGCCATCATCGCGGCGCACATAACTGCGACGGTGATACCGAGCTTGGAACCCGTGATCAGCTCTCGTTCCATGGGTTTCAGTTGACGTGCACGGTCACGTCAGCGCTCATGCCCGGGCGCAGAAGAAGACCGGCAGCGTCATCGATTCTAATCCGCACCGGGACGCGCTGCACCACCTTCACGAAATTGCCGGTGGCGTTGTCCGGCGGCAACAGCGCAAACCGAGCGCCGGTACCCGCAGAAAGGCTCTCGACGTGCCCCAACAACGGTCGTCCGGGAAATGTATCCACGGTGACTCGTGTGACTTGACCCGGCTTCATCGAACCGATCTGATCTTCTTTGAAGTTTGCCACCACCCACACGTCGTTGAGCGGTACCAGTGCCAGGATCGGGCGTTCCGGCGAGACCAGACCGCCGACCTCCACGTTCTTGCGTGACACGACACCCGCAGTAGGAGCACGCACGACGCCGTAAGAAAGATTCAGTTCAGCCAGGCGCTCCGCTGCACGAGCTTGCTCGACGCGCGCCTGACTCAACTGGACTTGAGCCTGCGCCGACTGAACCTGTTGCGGTGCTGTCATTGCCGCCACCAGGCGGCCCTGAGCCTGCTCGACGCCCCCGTAGTTCCCCGAGATCAAGGCCTGCGTGCTCTGCAACCGAGCCCGGGCGAGTTCGACGCCCGAGTCACATTGGTCAGCGGCCGCTTGACGCGCATCGAGCTCTGCTTGCGAGACACTACCCTTGGCGAACAGTTCGCGTACGCGCTGCAACTCTTTGAGCGCCAGCGTGCGCCGTGATTCGGCGGTTGCGATATCAGCCTGCGATTGCTCGACCTGTGCTTTGGATGACACGACACCCGAAGTCGCCAGCGAAACACCGCCGCGTGCTTGTCGAAGACTCGCTTGTGACGTGCGCTCGGTCACGGCCAATTGAGCCTGCGCCAACGCCAGCGATGCTTCTGCGGCCATCCGATCAGCGTGGGCCACGGCCAGTCGCGCCTTGAGCTCGTCGAGATCCAATTCGACCAGGATGTCCCCAGCGTTGACGTGCTGATTGTCGTCGATGTTCACCTTCGCTATTTGTCCGGGTATGCGCACACTCACAGTAACGACATGCCCCTCGACCTGCGCATCGTCGGTGGACTCTTTGCCACGCCCCAGCACCCAGGCGATACCTGCTGCCAAGAGTGCCGCAAAAACCAAAAGAAGCGCCACTCTGGGCGCTTTCTTCTTTGCCGGCTTCAGTTCACCGGAGGAGATTGGCCCGGCGCCGTCGGGAGCTGGCGAGTCGCCTTGTGTCTTGGCGGCAACAGCTTCAACAGCACTTGTGTGCTTGCGTGAGTCGAGCGTCGAGGGTTTGGTGGCGTGTGATGAATCGTTCATAGAATCCCGATGCGCTCGGGGACACCTAGCGCGGTTTGTCCCATAAATAAGGAACAATCGACGGCACCCGCCCCGGGGCCTCAGGCGGCAAGAAATTTCGCCAAACTCCCGGAACTACGCACAGAAGGTCACGGCGTACCCGGCCAGTGGCCTCGACGGATAGCGCAGTTGGCCACTTCGCGTCTCGGTGAAACCGAGTTGAAGCATCGGCCGTAGTGCTAGCGAGGACCACTTCTTCACAAGGACGGCTCATGAAACGTATCGCTTGGACAGCTTGGCTCGCGGTAGTGGTAATTCTTGCCACCACGTGGACGCGACCCTGCGCCGCATACCCATGGATGATTCGCCACGAGTATTCGGGTTGTGCCGTGTGCCACACTGATCCGTCTGGCGGGTTCCTAACAACAGAATACGGCCGAGCACAAACCCAGACTCTGCTTTCGACTTTCGGTCGGGGACCAGAAGGCAACGAGGTCGATGGCCGCAGCCGGTTCCTGCTTGGTGCCATAAAACTGCCGCAATGGCTCAATCTGGGTGGGACCGTGCGCTACCTGCAAATGTACGACAAGCCGAGCAACAGTCCGGGCCAATCCAGCAGCATTTGGATGCAGGCCGATCTGCGAGCGATGGTGAATGTTGGGGCGTTCGAAGCCGCAGGTTCTCTTGGATTCGCGCACCTGGGCGATCAAGCTGCTTGGGTGACAAGCAAAATCCAGGGCAACAACCTGGTGTCCCGAGAATTCTGGATCGGATACAACTTCGACGAAGAGAAGAATACGAAGTTGCGAATTGGACGGATGACGCTGCCTTTTGGCATCCGCATGCTCGAGCACACTTTATTTACGAGAAATATCACCCAGACCGACCTCGATTCGCAACAAGAATATGGAGCGGCTCTATTTCACGGCTCGGAGAATTATCGAGTCGAGATCATGGCCATTGCCGGAAATTACCAACTGAAACCGGACAAATACCGACAACGGGGTTACTCGGCTTATCTCGAGTACGCGGTGGCCAATGGCGCGGGGCTCGGTTTGAGCAGCTTGGTCACCTATGCCGGCGCGACTCAGTCGCCGATGGTGTCTGGCGCGGTGATACGTGGGGCCCATGGCCCCTACTTACGTTGGGCACCAGTATCGAGTCTGTCTTTGTTAGCGGAGGGTGACATCGTGCATCAGGGCCCAGCGAGCGGCGCCCAGCCAGTAGTGGGCCTTACGGGTTTCATGCAGGCAGACTTGGAAGCGTACCGGGGCATTCACGTCATGGTGATGCCTGAGATGTACATGTTGAGTTTCGTCACTGGCTCCAAAGATCTTTCCTATCGTGGGTGGTTGGGAACCGCTTGGTTTCCCTACCCGCACCTCGACGTGCGCGTGGACGGAATTTACGGCAGCGAGACTGTCGTATCCACACGCATGAACTACGAAATGGTTCTCGGACAAGTGCACTTATCGCTTTAGGAGGATGTCATGAAACGCATTGCAGTTTCAGTGCTTGTTTATGGGATTCTCCTGTCAGCGAACGTTCGTGCGATGCCTACGTTCCCAGGTGAGATTCAGTCTTACTTGCATTTGTCCTACGCGCCGCAATGTACACTTTGCCATGGCAGCGTTAGCGGTGGCGGCCCTGTGGTACAACCGTTTGGAGAAGCGATGCTGGCAGCGGGCCTCACAGTGTCGGGAGGCTCCACGCTAACCAACGCACTCGACACGCTGGCAAGGAACAAGACCGATTCGAACGGCAATGGGATTCCGGATATTGATGAGCTCAAAGCCGGGAACAATCCCAATCCAGACAAGACCCCAGTGCAGTACGGTTGCGGCGCCAAGATCGCGCCCGGCAGCCCAGTGGGGTGGCAGATTCCCATACTTGCACTGGTCGCGATGGTATTGTTTGGGCGCCGTTCGACGCTAGGAAGTAAACGCGCCTCTCATTCGTAAGGCTCAGAAACCGACTATTGGCGCTTGCGCCGATAGCTGATGGCTTCAGCACAAACGTAGTCAGCTGCAGATACAAGGAACGTTTCATGACAACATTCAACCGTGCACTGTCTTTGAAGACATTGGCTGCCGTATTGCTCGTAGTAGGTGCCGCTTCGGCGGCCTGGACAGTTCAAGGGAAAAAGTCCGCTAGCTTCAAAGCCGTTGGTCCCGGTGGGTTGTCGATCGTGGGCAATGGGTCTGACGTTGCGGTCAAAGACAACGGTGACACGGTCGCTATCTCCGTGGGGCTCAACAGTCTCAAGACGGGGATTGACTTGCGTGATCGGCACATGAAGGAGAAATACCTCGAAACCAACAAGTATCCCTCCGCGGTACTTCAAGTAGACAAGGCAAAACTCAAGGTACCCACTCCTGGTACGGACATCGAGGGCAAACTCAATCTTCACGGCGTCACCCGAACCGTGCGGGTGCATTACAGTGCAAATGGCTCGAACAACAAGGCCACTGTGGCGGGCACCGTACACGTCAACATGAAAGAATTCGGCATCAATGTTCCGAGCTATCTCGGCGTCACGGTCAAGCCTGACGTAGACGTAAGTGTGCAATTCGACGCGACGGATGGCTGAGCCAAAGCGCCCCGCTTGTCAGAAACGACAGGACAGCGCCAAATGCGCTTGACGGACACGCGAACGGCAGGAAGGATGCGCGCGTGACCACGAAGCCTCGATATTTCTCGGAACACTATGGTGTGATGCCCGACGGCCGCAGCGTTGAGCGTCACGTGCTCGTGAATCGCAGCGGCGCGTCCGTGAGCGTTATTGATTATGGAGCCATTATCTCCAGCATAATCGTGCCGGATCGCAATGGGCAGCTCGGTGAGGTGACCCTCGGCTTTGACGATCTCGCTGGCTACCTGCACGACACCCGTTTTTTGGGTGCAGTCGTGGGTCGGTATGCCAATCGTATTGCAGGCGGGCAGTTCGAGCTGCTGGGCAAGCGGTACCAATTGCCAAAGAACAACGGCCCCAATCACCTGCATGGTGGTCCAGCAGGTTTCTACGCGGCGCTTTGGAAGAGTCGCTGGTTGGGCAGCGACGATAGTCAGTCGCTGCACCTGACCATCGAGAGCCCGGACGGCGCCGCCGGATATCCTGGAGCGCTTCAGGTTTCCGTACACTACGGCTTTGACGACGATGGCCGACTGACGGTGGACTATGAAGCGGTGACAACCGCACCCACAGTCATCAACCTCACCCAGCACAGCTACTTCAATCTGGCCGGGCAAGGCAGCATTCTTGACCAAGAGCTTCAAATCGACGCCTCGCTTTACACACCAACTGATGCAACGTCGATTCCAACCGGGGAGCTTAGGGACGTTGCGGGCACGGCTTTCGATTTCCGTCGGCCAACGGCCATAGGTGCGCGTATCGATGCACCTGAAGAGCAGTTGCGACTGGGCGCTGGCTACGATCACAACTTCGTTCTCGACGGCGAGCCGGGACAGCTACGAAAAGCCTGCATGCTCCGCTGTCCCCGTAGCGGCCGCACACTCTCGGTGCGGACCACCGAGCCCGGGATGCAGCTTTATTCCGGCAATTTCCTGCCAAAGGACGGCTCGGTATCGCGTGGTCAACAGGCCTTTGGCTATCGCGAAGGGCTTTGCCTCGAGACACAGCATTATCCCGATTCGCCCAACCGTCCCGAGTTTCCCTCGACCCGCCTTGATCCAGGCCAGCGTTTTCACTCTACGACGGTGTTCGAGTTCTCGGTGTGAAAACATGTCCCGGCCGAGATTCCAAGGAACATGACTGTGCGTTTTTGAGCAAACAGCCTCGAAATATGAGAGGCCAAACTGTACCAGGCCGCGCAGTGCTCCGGGATTACGCATCTTTCCCGCAGGACTAATCGCGAGAAACCTCGCAATGTGAGCTTGATTTCGCGCCCCGGGAAGGCGAGAGTGCGTGGCCGAGACCCCCGGAGAACGAAACCATGCCGCCCGAAAAAGGCTCTACGAACTTCACGTTTGTCATCCTGATTACTCTCGTAGCAACGATTGGAGGGTTCCTGTTCGGCTACGACAGTGGTGTCATCAACGGCACTGTGGATGGTCTGCAGAAGGCATTCCATTCCAACAGCGCTGGCACCGGCTTCAACGTAGCGAGCATATTGCTGGGTTGCGCAGCGGGCGCGTTCATGGCGGGGTGGCTCGCCGACAAG
>CAZCNI010000044.1:0-9109 GCA_964499765.1 uncultured Polyangiaceae bacterium | reverse complement strand
GCCGGGTGGTGTGGGAGGGGTCCGGCGGGGAAAATCCCGCCGCCCCTATCCCGATCGCAACGGCCAAGCAGGCAACACCGGCCCAACTTGCCCTCGTGTGGCTGTGCGCACCGGCGACTTGGACAACAGGTCCTCGCCGAAATCGACGTGCAGATTGACCGCTATCCCGTCCGCTTGGCGGCGCGCGTCGGCAAGTAGGCAAACCCTCAATGCTCCCAGGTCTTTGGCGCTTCTGTCGAATGCCAAGGTGGGTTCGATAGGTACGTATAAAAAGGCGAGGGCTTCCTGCGCTGTCGAGCGCCACTGCTTCGCCGGACACGTCGCGAACGACCGGGTGATCCAGAACCAGGTTGCGCGTCCAACGGTTAGCGCATCCACAGAGTGAGATGGGCGGCCGGTGCCCTAATCATCGGACAAATTCATTGGGATGCGCGCCCGAGTGATAGTCTCAACGGATTTGCCGACGCACAAGTAGTGTCGGACCTACACTTGGTTGATCTTGCCTCAGCGAAGGCTGCTAAGTTCCGCGCGCTTGCGCTCCACACCGACCCACAGCAACAAAATTCGCCACGTTGTGGCACTCGACGGCCTGCGCGGTGTCGCACTGCTCGGCGTCTTGTTTTTCCACGCCAATGGGGCGCTTCCAGGTGGCTATCTCGGTGTTGACCTGTTTTTCGTGCTCTCAGGGTTTCTGATCACGTCTCTGCTGCTCGCTGAGCACAGCGCAACCGGGAGCATCGTGTTGTCAACGTTCTGGATCCGCCGCGCCCGACGGCTGTTCCCGGCGCTGTTGTCTCTCATGCCCGCCGTCGCCATCTACGCCCGCTTCTTTGCCGAGCCCCAGCAGCTGCAGTCGTTGCGCGGGGATGCCTTGGCAACACTGGCTTATGTAGCGAACTGGCGGACGATCTTCGAGCACAAAAGCTATTGGCAGCTCTTTAGTGCACCGTCCCTGCTCGAACACACGTGGAGCCTGTCGATCGAAGAACAGTTCTATGTTGTGTGGCCGCTGCTCGTCGCGTTCATCCTGCGACGTCGAAGTTACCGGTCAGTCCTTGTTGTGTCGCTGGTGCTAGTTGCGCTTTCGATGGCGGCGATGGCCACGCTCTTCACGCCGCAAAACAGCACACGAGCATACCTCGGAACGGATGCGCGGATGGCGGGTATCCTCGCTGGCGCGACGCTAGCCACCGTGCTGTCGCAGAACCCGTACTTTCCACCACAGACAGTGCGAAGGTTGGATCTGCTGGGTCTACTTGCTGCCATCGGGCTTGGCTTTGCCTGGTTTAGGCTTGATGGCACAATGCCGTTTCTATATTGGGGAGGCTTCTGGTTGACAGAGGTTGCCGCCCTCGTCCTTATCACTTGCGCCGTGCTCGGCGAACGCAGCCTCGTTGCGCGCGCACTTGCTTTTCGCCCGCTCACTTTGCTCGGAACGGTAAGTTATGGGGTCTATCTCTGGCACTGGCCAGTCAATGTATTCTTAACCTCTGAGCGGGCACACGTGCATGGACTGGCACTCCATGCCCTGCGATTTGCCGTCACGTTTGCGATCGCAATCGCTTCCTATCACTTCCTGGAACGACCCGTGCGCATGCGGGGTGTGCCGTTCGGGCGTCCGCAATACGTCGTTCCAGCAGTCGTTGCCCTGTCGATTGGACTGGTTGTGCAGTCAACCCATGCTCGCCCCTTAGCTGCGTCCAATCTAGCGACTCTTGGGGTAGGCGGAAACGCAGAGGCGCTATCCAAACCCGCGCATTTTCGGATATCGGTATTCGGGGATTCAACTGCGAATTCTATGGGTTGGTGCTTGCGCGGCCTAAGAGAAAAGGGCGTCCAAGTGGACTTGTGGGGGAAAGATGGTTGCACCCTATTCGCCGACATGTGCGACGGCAAGCATTGGGCGCAGCGCGTGAAAGAGTCGCGTTCCAACGTGAGCTTGGTGTTTGTCGGCGGAGCGTTCATGCACGGCATTACCGTCAACGGTGAATGGCAGACTGCGTGTCATCAGGACTGGGACGCCAAGTTCCAACGCGAACTCGCGCATCGATTGGGCGACTTGCGAGACGCAACGGAGCATGTGTACGCGGTCACCATCCCGTACGCTGTTGAACGCTGGGACACGGCAAATCATCGACAGCAAGTTGACTGCATCAACGCTTCAATACGCAAGGCTGCTATTGCAACACCGGGTGTTAAAGTGATCGAGCTCGGCCGGCAGCTTTGCCCGAACGGCGTGTGCCAGCAAGACGTCGGAGCTCTGGCGCCGGTCCGTCCCGATGGCGTCCATTTCTCCATTACAGGAGCGCACGCCCTGACGCGTTGGCTGTTCACGCAAATCCAAAGCTGAATTTGCCTCGCGCGCTCACCTTCAATGCGCCGATGCCCGGGATCGTTTGGGCTTCTTCGGCTTAGCTGGGGGCAATGCAGCGGCGGTGACGCGAACGAGCTCGCAGAGCCGCTCGCTGTCTTCGAGTTCGTCGGCGCCAATCAACAGGGATGGCCTTGCTCCTGGATAGGCAATGCCCTCTTCGTAGTGCTCCCCGAGTAGCACTTTGCCATCACGGGCGGCCCGGCCTCTGCCGGACGCGCAGGGGTGCAGACGCCCGAGGGTGATGGCCATGGCCTCGACCTTGGCACTGTTGCGGTCACGCCTGGCTGCGGGCGTGGTTGCTGCCTTCAGTCGCTCACGGGTCCCAACTTTTTACACGCGTAGTACCGCGCTAAAGCAATCAACGAGCGCCCAACATCGCGCAGGTCCGGTTCGGTGGTGAGCGCGGCAACGCTGACTTCTATGAGTGTCGTTGCGTCGTCGAGTTGGCTGAGTTGCTCGATGAAACGTGCGTCGTTGTGCGCATTGCGTGACTCGGTTCCCCAGATCATGTTGTCGCCTCCGTAGTGTCGAGCCACATTTGCACGAGACGACTTCGTTCACGATAACATTCGTCGAAAGACCAGGGCGCGCAGCAAAATGAGTGTGTCCATTATGGACAATGTATTCCATGGGCATACTCCATTGTTCTGGCCGCGTACTGGAAGTGCCGTGTCATCACTCCACCGATCCGCCGCCCCTGCCTCGCTCGAATCGGGCCCACTTCGCGCGCTCGATGCGCTCAGTAACGCAAGCATTTCTCAGCCTCGACTGAAGTGGCCAGGTCCAGTCGGCAAAGGTATCGTGGGCCGTCGCTGCATGCGCAATGCGGGCCTCGCACCATTGGCAGCGCCTGTAGCTAAGCTACCGCCCCATAACTCAGGGAGGAGCCAAGGCTGCCCATGGACGAAAGAATGGCCCGAGCCAGCTGAAACTGACTCAAGCTCGCGAGCTGTAAATCTGAAACCAACACGACTGTCTCCCGAGATTCAAATTGCGCCAACAAATCTCTTGGAACCGGGATCCCCGAGCGTCTCGAGAGTTCCGTAATTTCGGGTTTCGTGATCGAAAGTGTAAATTGCATGCTCGTCCGTTCCTTTGCTAATGGCACTGCCACGTGAGTGAACGGCCTTCAGGCTTGGCATTCGAGCCGTCGTTCTAAAACACGGTCGTACCGTACCCCTCCGGCGGGCAAGCCCCCAGGCAGCAGCAGCAGTTAAGTAGGGCCGGCTGGCGCCCCCAATGGCTAAGCAATCGAAATATGGCGTTCAAGAAACATCATACTCCCTTCAGTTGACGGAGTACGGATTCTCTCTTATCGTCATATGGCGATGAACGGACCCCGTTGTGAGTGCTCCCTTCCGGAAGCCAAGCCTGACCTTCGCCCGGTTGAAGGAACAGAGGCCGATGAAGAATTGGCAAACTACGCCAAAGCACTTGGACACACCGCGCGAGTTCAGATCGTGCGCCTACTTTCGCACCGTACCTCGTGCGTGTGTGGCGACATCGTAGATGAGTTGCCGCTGGCTCAGTCCACGGTTTCACAACACCTCAAGGTTCTGAAAGACGCCGGGCTCATTTACGGCGAGGTTGACGGACCCAAGGTTTGCTACTGCCTCGAACCTCGCGCATTCCGCAGGCTCAAGGCACTCATGGGCGGACTGTAAGATACCAAAGGACAAGGACCACTCCTTATGCAGAACGCAAACAGCGGTATCGTTGGCAAACTCTCCTTCCTTGATCGATATCTGACACTTTGGATCTTTGCCGCGATGGCATTCGGCATCGTGCTGGGATTCGTGACCCCGGGCTTTACCGCAACGCTCAACAGCATGAGTGTTGGGACAACGTCAATTCCTATCGCAGTGGGGCTCATTCTGATGATGTACCCACCGCTCGCGAAAGTTCGCTACGAGGAATTGGGCAAGGTGTTTCGCAACAAGCGCGTGCTCACTCTATCGCTGGTGCAGAACTGGGTCATTGGTCCTTTCCTGATGTTTGGGCTCGCGATTGTCTTCTTGCGCGACAAGCCAGAGTACATGCTGGGCCTTATCCTCATTGGCTTGGCTCGTTGTATCGCGATGGTCATTGTTTGGAACGAACTGGCCAAGGGGGACACCGAATATTGCGCGGGGCTCGTTGCCTTCAACTCGATATTTCAAGTGCTCTTCTTCTCGTTCTATGCGTACTTCTTCGCAACCCTCCTTCCCACTTGGCTGGGGCTCGAAGGCGCGATCGTGAACATTTCAATCGTCGATATTGCGAAGAGCGTTGCCATCTACCTTGGCGTTCCCTTTGCTGCGGGTTACGTCACGCGCCGCGTGCTCGTCAATGCCAGGGGGCGCGAATGGTATGAGAAGCGCTTCGTGCCACGGATCAGCCCTTTGACGCTCATCTCGCTGCTGTTCACGATTGTCGTCATGTTCTCCTTGAAGGGTGATGCCATCGTGCAACTGCCGCTCGACGTAGTGCGCATTGCTATACCACTGCTCATCTACTTCGTGGTGATGTTCGCTCTCTCCTTCTTCATGAGCAAGCGCGTGGGAGCCAGCTACGAGCAGTCTGCAACACTCTCGTTTACCGCGGCATCGAACAACTTCGAACTTGCCATAGCCGTGGCCATCGCGAGTTTCGGGATTCACAGCGGAGCCGCGTTTGCTGCAGTCATTGGTCCGCTCGTAGAGGTGCCGGCGCTCATTGCCCTGGTCAATGTGGCACTTTGGGCGCAGAAGCGATACTTCCCCGATACGTCGATAGCGGTCGCCCCTTCAGCGTGCGGCGAAGGCAGCGCGAAAAACCTGGCAGTTAACGGATGATCCAATGAGTACCCATACCAAGAGCATTCTCTTCCTATGTGTTGCGAATTCTGCGCGAAGCCAAATGGCAGAGGGCTTAGGTCGAATGATTTTCGGGCAACGTATTCCCGTTCAAAGTGCGGGCAGCACGCCCTCGAGCGTCAACCCTTACGCCATCGAAGTGATGCGGGAGCTGGGGGTCGACCTCTCTACTCACCATTCCAAGTCAGTAGACACTATCGATCCGACCGCCATCGGCACCGTCATCACGCTTTGCGCCGAAGAGGTATGTCCAGTGTTTCTCGGAAAGGTGCGACGCCTGCACTGGCCAATCCCCGATCCTGCGAGCATGGATTCGAACCTCTCAAGAGAAGATATGCTCGCTAGATTCCGCACGGCGCGCGACACGATTCGTAACAAGCTTCAGCGCCTAGATGCGGAAATCGCAGACACCGATTCATTTTCTGACCAAATCAAGGAGACACCATGACCCAACAGAATGACGACCAAATCCGCGCTGTGGTTCGCGAACAATACGGTAAGGTGGCGCGGCAAGAAGCCTCAGGAAGCTGTGCGTCAGGTTGTTGTTGCGGAGCAGATCCGGACATCAGCTTGCTGTTAGGCTACAGCAACGAGGAACTCGCGGCCGTTCCCGAGGGTGCCAATCTGGGACTCGGCTGCGGCAACCCCCAGGCAATTGCGGCGCTCAAGGCTGGGGAGGTCGTACTTGACCTTGGTGCTGGTGGCGGCTTCGATAGCTTTCTTGCGGCAAGGCAAGTGGGTCCTACTGGTCGTGTCATTGGTGTGGACATGACCCCAGACATGGTGTCCAAAGCGCGCGATAATGCTAGAAAGATCGCGGTATCGAATGTCGAGTTTCGGCTGGGAGAAATCGAACATTTGCCGGTCGCGGATGCCACCGTCGACGTTATCCTGTCTAACTGCGTCATTAATCTCAGTCCTGACAAGGAAGCCGTGTTTCGTGATGCGTTTCGGGTACTCAAGTCCGGCGGCAGACTCGCCATTTCCGATGTCGTCACGACTGCCGCCATGCCCGAGCAGCTGAAGACCGATGTTGCGGCGCTCACCGGCTGTATCGCGGGCGCTAGTAGTGTCCAATCGGTTCAAACATTGTTGCAGGCGGCAGGTTTCGAGACGATCCACGTTGACGTTAAGGAGAGCAGTCGCGAGTTCATTCGAGATTGGTTGCCCGGATCAGGAGCTGAAAACTACGTAGCTTCGGCAACGATCGAAGCGGTCAAGCCCGGTGGGAAAAGCCGTTGCGGGTCGTCTTGCTGTACCTGAAGTGCTGTGGATCTAGCGTCCGGCAGATTCAGCGCCCCTAAAATGTCCAAGGTCTTCGGCAGGAGACGATCGTACCGCCTAGTCTGCTCTAAGCATCCGTTGCCACTTGTAGCGACTGTTCGTCCGCGAGCAACTCACTCAACGTCACCCCAGTCAAGCCCTTCTGCGCGACCGTTTCAAGAATTGCATTGATGACAAGCACGCCCGCAGGCTCGAAGTCACCTCGTTCAGACGCATCGTGAAGCATCACGATGGATCCGTCGCGCAGCTTGCGTTTGACACAAGCAAGCACTCGCTCAGGTTTCGTCCTACGTATGCCGTCCAGGCAGCGAACGGACCACGCCACCAGCTCCACATCAGCTTTTCTCACGCCCTCGGCAGTTCGGGGACTTACGTGACCAACGGGTGGCCGGTACCAGAACACATCTTGTTGGATTAGCTGCCGTAGCACTGCTTGTGCCTTGCGAATGTCCTCCACAATCCGCGACGGGGATCGCCAAGCAGTCAGGCGGTCGTGCGCGTAACCGTGCAGCCCAAGCTCGTGACCCTCTTGAACGATCGCATGGATCAGTTCAGGGTGTAACTCGGCCTTTCGAGCAATCACGAAAAAGGTTGCCCTGCAACCGTGCTCACGTAGTGCCAAGAGGACCTTCGGTGTAGTTTTGGGATCGGGTCCATCGTCGAATGTGAGCGCAACTCTCGAGCGACCCGCTGGCCCTGAGGCAATTACGTTGGCGTACATTTCGCAGCGAGGAAAAGCCACCCCAAACCCGCAGAGCGCGAGGTACGCAAACAGAACCGCGATCGCAAACCAGAGCGGTGGCGGTCCCATGGCCACGCTTCGCAGCGCTACGGTGATTGCTCCTACCGTCGTTACCCAAAGTGCGATCCTTGCAGCTGCCATAACCTCAGAGATGCGCGGCTCAATCGACCCGCGCCGAGTCGTCTACACGAGTGCAAGGCCGTTGTCGAGGCGCCAGGAATCGCGTAAGTCGTGTGGCTGAACCTGACTTTGCACGCTTTGAATTGAGCGGGGAATACAATCGAGCTGGACCGCGACGGCGGGCGGTGCTTCGCTGGCCCCGTCCTATTGCCCATCACTTACCGTGCTGTTCAACACCCTCGCCTACGCCCGGTTCCTCGTTCTCGTATTCGTCGCGATATGGTTGCTCGTTGAACGACGCGGTGCTCTGTGGTTACCCTGGCTGGCCATTGCAGCCTTCGTGGCATTTGCGGCCCCCAGCATTCCAGGTCTGCTCGTAGCAGCGGCCCTGTGCGCAGCGACTTGGACCACGACGCGGTGCATGGCGCCTGATGCTCGTCCGCCAGCGGCAGTGGTTGCCAGTTCCGTGGTTGCTCACGGCGCGGTTCTAACGTGGTTTGCTTGGTCACGCTTTCACCGTGATCCACTGAGTCTAGCCTTGCAGGCACTCAGTGTGCCGCTCTTGCCGGGGCTGCTCGCCCGCTATGCACTGCTCTGCATCTTGTTGCTGACGTTCGGCGCACTTTTGCGATTGAAGCGCCTGCGGTTGCTCTTCATTGTCGTGGCCAGCTATGTGTTCTATGCGCATTGGAACTGGCGTTTCTTGCCCCTGATCTGGGGTTCATCGACACTGGATTATTGGCTTGGGTTGCGGATTGGCCAGACTGATAACGCGAGAAAGCGGCGCATCTGGTTGGCCGCCACGGTTATCGTCAATCTGGGAGCGCTCGGCCTGTTCAAGTACTGGAACTTCGGCATCGATTCAGCGCGAACTGCCCTGCAGGTCATTGGCGTGGAGGTGCCAGACGTGACGCTGCGTCTTGCGCTGCCAGTAGGTATCAGTTTCTTCACGTTCGAATCGATGAGCTACGTGATTGACGTCTATCGCCGACAGATCCGTCCTCACGAAAGCTACTTAGAGTATCTCGGGTTCGTCGCGTTTTTTCCGCACTTGGTGGCAGGCCCCATCATTCGCCCCCGGGACTTGCTTCCCCAATTGTCCAACCCCGCGCGCTTCGATGCTCGCGCTGGCAGTGATGGTCTTTACCTTATTGCTACCGGCCTGCTCAAGAAAGTGGTCATTGGTGACACGCTGGCGACGCAGCTCATCGATCGAATCTTCGACGCGCCTCTGCAGTACTCGGGCCTCGAATGCTATCTGGCGGTGTTGGGTTATGCGATTCAGATCTACTGCGATTTCTCGGGCTATACGGACATTGCGATTGGTTCCGCGCAACTACTGGGTATTCGATTCCCACTGAACTTCAACTCGCCCTACAAAGCTTGGAGCCTCTCGGAGTTCTGGCACCGCTGGCACATTTCACTCTCCACTTGGTTACGCGACTACCTCTACATTCCTCTCGGCGGCAACAAAAAGGGGCCTCACCGCACGTACGTGAATTCATTGCTGACCATGTTGCTTGGCGGTCTGTGGCATGGCGCCAACTGGACTTTCGTGGTTTGGGGAGCCATTCACGGATTGGGTCTTGCCGTCACTCGTTGGTACGAGCGCAGGCACCCGGACAGGCCCAAGAACGCGCCCCCCAAGAACCCGGTGTGGCGCCTGCTTTCAGTGCTTCTGACGTTTCACGTCGTCTGCATTGCGTGGGTCTTCTTCCGCTCCAGCGACTTTCACACGGCCTACTTGATGTTTGC
>CAZCNI010000043.1:0-9152 GCA_964499765.1 uncultured Polyangiaceae bacterium | reverse complement strand
GGGCACGCAAACCGGCACAAGCACAGGTACGGGCACGCGAACCAATACATTTACCGGCACGGGCACTGGCACGCGAACCGGCACGGGTACGCTGACTGGTATGGGCACCGGTACTGAAACTGCCACTGTCACATCCACGAGCACCGGCACCGGCGCTTAGTTACACAGTTTCAACGCTCTGCACCCGAGCGGCCTATCTGTTCTTGCACCCACGCGCACGTTAGTGAGCGTGGGTGCAATGTTTTGTAATGTAATCAAAACCACTGCTTACGTTTGAAATACGCCAGCATCTCGATGTTAGTCGTTGCCATGAGCCCCAGCGAAAATGCACAGCCGTACTGCCAACGAAGGTCAGGGATTCGGTCGAAATTCATCCCTAAAGACTCCGGCAATGAAAGTGAGCGATAGTGTGACCGTCGACATTGCCGTCTGTACTTTCATGATGTCGTCCAACCGGTTCGACATGGTGGTCAGATTGGCTTCCAATGCGCCACCGATCAGCTCGCGATGGCTGCCACAAAGGTCGCCGACTCGTGTCAGTAACCCTCGCAGACTCGATCCACGTCAGGCCCTTTCCCCGTTGAAAGACGAGTAGCGAAACAAGCATAACATGCAGTGTGAGCCGAGTTGAGTCCGATGGCGTGGCTGAGGTGCGGTTGGCGAGTACGCATTGGCAGCAGCCGACAGCCTTCGGTCTGAGTCGGGTGCGGTGGCCAGCTCGTTATCATTATTCAGATTTCTTCTCTTTTCCGGTGATCCAATTTGGGCTACAGAGAAGTTCAGTCTTTCTGCCTATCGGTCAAGGCGCATGAAATGTCGACGGCCAACGCGAGTCCCCCCGGTTGTAATTACCCCCCGAGCATCACAACGCGGGTCGCCCTAGCCCGTGAGCTCAAGCAGCAACTCAAGGCCGAGTTGGGCTGGTGATCGACGAGAGCTTTCGTACTCGCCGCTACTTTCCGGCGCTCGATGGCCTTCGCTGTCTGAGTATTGCTGCAGTCATCTGGCATCACTCAACACCGCGTCCCTTGGCGGGTTTGGCCGGGCGAGGCCATCTTGGGGTCAGGCTGTTCTTCTGCATCAGCGGACTACTGATTACCACGCTACTGCTGCGAGAAAAACGTGAACGAGGCCAAGTCGACCTGTTGCGTTTCTGGACTCGTCGTGCGCTGCGAATATTTCCACTTTACTACGCAGTGCTGGCGCTGTTCATCGCATTTGCCATCATGCTGCCGCCCACGTCGGCCATGCGCAGTCATTTCATAGCCAACCTTCCCTATTACCTCAGTCACACGTCCAATTGGTTCATTGATTTCAATGTCAACCACAAAGTGCTATTTGCGTTTGCGTGGTCACTCTCCACAGAAGAGCAGTTCTACTTCTGCCTCCCAGTATTGGTGTGCCTGGTTCCACGACGTTCGATGCTCGCCCTGCTCTTGCTTGCAGCGATCGTCATCGATCAACTTGCCGAACACAGAATGCTTACGTTCATTCTGCCTCCGCACGGTCGGGGTGAAATTATCGTTACCAGTTTCGTGGCATCCATCGGTTTCGGCGCACTGTTAGCGGTGCTGCTCGACGACCCACGCGCATTCAAGTGGCTGCGGCCAGCACTTGGGCATGCCTTGAGCGCGCCGCTATTGCTGGGCCTGGTCGTGCTGTGGCTCATCGCGCCGCCTAGAGAATTCGTATGGTTCGAGGCGGCACTTGCCACCTTCGTTGCTGCCTGCGCAGTTGGACAAGATCGGTTCTTGCCGCGAGCGCTATCACAACCGGCTTTCGGCCACGTAGGGCGAGTGAGCTACGGCATGTATCTGTTTCACGTTACGATCATTGGCGCCATCCGCGCGACATTCCCGGGCATCGCCAGCAAAGCCATACTTGTGTTCCCAATTGCGCTTGCGATCTCGATTTACTTGGCGACGCTCAGTCACCGACACTTCGAAGCATGGTTCTTGTCGAAGCGTCCAGGATCACGAAAACCCGATACCCAACCCGAGCAACTTGCCACGACACTCCCGCGCTCTCGAGATAGCGCCCTATTCTCGGAGAACTAACCGGCACCTGCGCGTGTGGTCCAGCTGAAAACCAGAAGCCAGAGCAGTAATAGCGAGGCGCCCAGGGCGGCAAGCTTCAGCCCCCGAAAGAACTGTGTGGCCCTGTACGTGAATTCAACGGTTCGGGCGCCTGGGGGCAACCAAACCGCCCGGAGCGCGATGTTAGCGCGATAGAGCGTCGTTTCTGTGCCATCGACCGCAGCGTGCCAACCCGGATAGTACGTGTCGGCAAGCAACAAGTACCCACCCTGTGGTGCAATCACGTCGATACGTACGTGTTGCGAATCTTCTGCAACGATCTGCGCGTGCGTGCTTGGATCGAGGCGCTCGTTAGCGTTATGGAGCGATTCATCGTTCTTGCGACGATGCAGGAGAAGTACATTGTTTGGATCGTAGTTTGGCAGACTCAAAATGCTAGTGGCCTCTCGGTTGCTGTCGACCTTTTGAGCCCCGGGAATGATCCGTACACGCTTGCCCGGCACTTCATAGACGTGGACACCATCGGCATTCGGGATTTCACTCAATTGAGCATTGACGATAGGTACGGGAGACAGGACGTGTGTTACGCCATATCCCGCAAGTATTGCCGCATAGTTTGCACTTGTTTGGATACCACTGTCCCCAAGTCGCATCATCGGGGGTACGAGCAGGCCATAACGGGAGTGGTCGCCCCAGACGTCCACGAACCAACTGGGAGCGATCCCCGCGTAACAGTCAACGGTCGGTACTCCCCAATATACGCCCGTATTTGGAGCCACGGTCGCCCGCAACACCCGGTACGGATCAAGGCTGGCCCAGCCGCGCGCCATCCGAAAAGCTAGCATATGCAAATCGTTGTGAAGCGGAGTGTAGAACCGTGCTTTTGCCGTCTCCTTGCCGAGCTCGGCGACTGCCGCGGGCGGCCTGAGCCACTCGCTGGCTGGCACGAAAGGGTTCTGGTGCGATTGGTTGGCGAACAGATCGAGGGCGGTTCCCAAAACCAGCGCAATCGTTAGCAGGTTGGGGACGTTCGGCGCACGCCTAGCAAGCAGTCGCGAGCAATCTTTTCGCAGTAACCCGAGGCCGAGCGCTCCAAGTAGCGCAATTGCTAGCTCGACCACAACAAGGAAACGAGTCGGGAATCGGAACTTGCCCATGCCCGGCATGTACTTCCAGGCAAGGTGATAGATGGGCGTATGCAGGCCCAGGACCAACGCCATTGAGCCGACCGCAATTGCAAATATCAATAGCACTCGTGGTCGGCGCAGACCCCGAATGAGAGCCCACCCAGCCAGGACGAACGTGGCTGCTCCGACATAACCATAGTTCTCCCAGAATATGCCTTCACCGCGATAGGTTGAGTCAGCGATGTCACCGTTTGCATAGGGAGACAGAAAATTGAGCAGATCGGTCCACGCGTAGGGGGCCATGGACGCGAACTCCCACGATAATGCCCCTCTGCGATCAGAGAGCTTGCCGAGCTCCGCCAGCGGCAGCAACATCGGTGCGCCGCACAAGGCTGCCAACACGACCATCAGTGCGAGGCTCGAACCGAGCACGAACATCAACGGTACTCGCCCCACTCGTTCGCGCATGCCGATAAGCAGCACCAACGCCCAGACCCCGTAGATGAGGCCTGAAATGTAGACGGACTGAGGAAAGCCGCAGACGACCTGTTCTGCGAGAACCAAACCGAATAGACCAATAGCACGCAGACGTGCTTTTGGACTTGGCGGCTGACACAAGGTGTCTTCCGTCACATCGATCGGTAGCACGACGCGCGAGGCCAAGGCTCGATCGAGCAAATACAATCCCCACGGCAGCCACGCCACCGTCATTGATATTGCCAAGTGCTTCAGCTGGGTGACAAGGTAACCAGAGCCCGCAAATGTGATGCCAGCTAGCACCGCGCCTGTGCGCTCTGCACCCAAATGGCGCGCGAACGTGTAGGCCCCATGCGCTGCAATCATCACCAGGAATATCACCAGAAGGCAGAGCGCTGGTGCTGTGCTTAGCGTAGCGAACAACCCTGTTGATAGCGGTTCGAAAATTCCCCCGGCGGCCATTGGAAATCCAGAGCAGAGACTGGACTACCACACCGGCGCTTGTCCGGCTGCGATTAAATGCCCAATCAGCACACGAGCGGGCAGTTCTCCATTGTAGATATCGGAGGTGAACACGTCGTCAGTGACGAAAATGTGGCTCAACGACAGGGCCGGCAAGTAGGGTAGAAGCGAGCCTACTGTAACGGCAGTCCTTGCTAGCCATTCACGGCGCGTTGCTAGTTTCATCCGTGTCGCCAGCCTCGCCGGGCGTCGAGTCCGAGAACGATCAGGGGTTCCTTTGACGCACAGAACTCAACTACATCACCCAAATAAACATCGAACTTCTTGAAGGGGCCATCCAAGTAGACGGTCCCCCCATCCATTTTACTTTTCACTGTCACAATGTCGTTCCGCTTCACACGAAAACGGGTCAACTTGAGGGGCCTTCCAGGGGCGATATAGGGTTCGCGCACCACCACCTGTAGTTGTCGCGAACCGAGCGCAAGGACCTGTCCACCCGCGGAACGCTGCGCTCCTGTCGACCCTGCGGCTGGTCCGATCCAGAAGCCGCTCGAATGTTGCTCCTCGGTTCCTAGCGCACAGCGAAGAATGTATCGCGATGTTGCAGCCGGGATGCTGTGCGAATAGAGGGCCTCATTGAGGACCCGCTTGGAAATCAGACGCCCGTTAATCTGCACCTGCATTCGAGTCAGATGCACTAGCGGCAACTCGTTTGCCAAGGCTCGCTTGAGCTTTTCCGTCAAGTTCCGCGGTTCGACCGCACAGAAATACCCAACGCTGTGCTTGGGTGAACTGTTGACGCCAAGCACTGGCAGATCAAACACGTTGTGAGACGCAGCCAGGAGGGTTCCATCCCCGCCCACGGTCACGATGAGTTGCGCTCCTTCGGGATCGAACTCAGCATGGGGTTTGCTGAGCAAGATCGCGCGCGCACCGCACTTCTCGAGGCACTCAAGCACCCGCGCCAACGTGCGCGTGTGCGACTCATGCGCATCATGCCAACGTGCCACGACTGGATCGTGGCGCTCGATCAGCGCTAGCGCGCGCGGATCGTGCATGTCTTCGATGTGCTTCTTGTATTGAGAGCGCTTGGCTGCAACGAAAACCAGGGGGCTTGGCACGGGAAAGCTAGCCTCAACTTATAGGCAATTCCGCCAGTCGGCGCAAGCCCAACTCAGATTTGGCGTCCTCCAGTTGCCCAACTCTACACCAGCCGAGTGCATCGTCGAGTGGCACGTCGATGATGGCGCCCAGCCTCTCGATGGCAGAGCCGTCCAACGTAGGCTCACGACGCTCGTCGGGACGCACTGACACATGGAAGAAATAGTGTCGTTCTGCGATCACACCGGGGCACGGGTAGGTGCTCGGACCCAAAGACTCTAGTTGATCGATTGCTACGTCGAACCCCAACTCCTCTTTGAGTTCGCGCTGCGCACATTGAATGACACCGGTTTTCGACGCCTCTCCAGGTTCGACGAGTCCGGCAGGTAGTTCCCAAAGCCCATTGCGAGTCACGTATTCTCGCCCCACGTTGCGGTTGGCCTCGCGAAGTAACACCGGGGGTCGTGCTGCGCTCCGCAAATAGACGTGACGAGTGCCGTCCAAAACATAATGAGCGGCAATAACGACTGCGTCCAAAGCGGCTCGATCCACCTCATCATAGACGAACGGTGAGCTAACTTCGCCCTGCGCATCGAGCGCGACGAGGCGGCGTCGCACCAGCCGCAAGAAGCCTGCCGGTGCTGGGGGCGACTGATCTTGCACCAGTTGGAGTGTGACGATTGGTAACTCCGGTATGGTCTGCCGTTTGTCAGAATTGTCCATTACACACTACCTTTATGCACCAAACCGCAGCCGACCCCAACGCAGCAGTGCGGCGCCCAACGTTAGCCAGAGACGCCTGCAGCACCCGGTAGCGGCGGTACTCAATGTTTAACCTTGTTATCTATACGTTGTTCAACGCTGCGCAAGCGGATTTTGGGTAAGATACCCTCCGTGACGAGCGCTATTCGGGCAAGAAGTTCGTCTTCATTCGAGTTGTCTCGGGTTTCAACCGAAGCCCAAAAGGCGAAGCAGCGCGCAATATCAGCGCCGACGAGCACCACGGTTCCGGTACGGTCGTGGGACTGGGAGCCCTTGCTCACAGTCACTAATAGGTGGGAACTGAAACCAGAGGGGCCCATCATGTCCCTTGACTGAAACGAATTCGACACCATAGATTGCCCGGAAACATTACGCCAACGACCAAGGTCCTCAAGGCAGTCCTGCCAGGTCACTAGCCGCCGCTCGGGCCAGAGCTTTGCCTCAAGGCTCATGCCGAGCCCCGCATTTGTGGCAACCCACCATGTAGTTTTCTGGTCTTCCACCTGCCAGTGGCCAGTTTTCGGAAGTGATACCAGAACAGGGGTCCGCTCGCCGGAGACCTCTTCGAATTCCCAGCGTGTTCGATCGGTGACCTCAAGACTGCGACTGCTGCCGGTAGGTGCGGCTGCTTGCGGCGCGTGGAAAGTATCAGCGTTCGAAGAATTCACGTTTGCAGATGTACAACCGATGAGGCATAGTAGAAAACATAGACCGACGTCGGTCCTTTGCGCCACCGGGCCAATCCGCAGCGTCAGTCTTGAAAACGTCTGTATCATTTTTACTGATATGCTATGAGCCGGACCTACGCAGTGCAAGCGAGTGTTGCTTCGGGGGCACGCTCGCCACACCGGGCGGTGTCAATCAGCCCACTCAAAGCCCCGCCAGTTCCCTTCGCTAAGCAGGTTTAAGAATTAGTATGGACGGACAGCGCCACTCCTTCGGCGCGGCGCGCAAACGGCGACGCCCGAAGAACAATGGGACTCCCAAGACCGAACTTATCCTCATTGCCGCGCGGCGTCCTGACGCTCCGCCAGCAAGGCCACCGCGACGACTGATTGCGGCATCGGCTTCACCGCGCAACAACGCGGCCCGTAACAACGGCACAGTGTTGGGCGGTGTCACACCAAACAATGGCTCTGAAAACGGTCCGCACGATGGTTCGAAACCAGCCAACGGCAACGGGCTCGATGCCCAGCGTCGGGCTGCGCGCATCGTGCACGTCAACGCCGCGGGTCCAGACGACCGCGAAAAGCAGCGCTTGCGCTTGATCGAACGCTTGCTGACCAGCGAAGGGCGCGTAGCCATCTCGCGCGCCGCCAACGATCTGAGACTTGCTGGGTTCGAATTTCCGTCTAATCAAGACGTACAGTTGCAATTGCTCGAGCACAATGATGAAGCGTTGGCGCGTCAGGCCATTATGCAGCTGCAGCACTTACTCCAATCAGAACGGCCCATCAAGCTCCCCGTTTTTTCGCAGCGCTTGCGTCGACTCGAGGAAGTGGGAGAAGACCCCACTACCCGTCACGCTGCTGCTGACTTGCGTCGTATGATACGTGCCTAGGCTAGGGGAAATCGCGTGATTAATAACGCCAAGGAGCTAAGTGCGAGAGACTTCGAGTCGCGGTTCCGTGATCTCGTACGGCAATTGGGTCAGAGTGCGGCCAATACGGGGTGCGTTGCCTGCAACGCCTGCAAGAGCTGCAACAACTGTACTTTCTGCAATGATTCGGACAGGCTTATCCGGTGCCACTACTGCGTGCGTTGTCTGAACTGCAGCGATTGTGCGCATTGCCGAGACGGCAAGACGTTGATTGCTTGCCAGCACTGCATCGAGTGTGAAGGCTGCACTTCTAGCGCATACTTGGTCAAGAGCGTCGCCTGTTCGGGCTGCACCTACTGTTTTGGGTGCGTGGGGCTATCCGGCAAGGATTTTCACATTCTGAATGAGCAGTATTCGCGCAGTGATTACTTTGCGCTCACTCGCAAACTCGCCAAGGAATTGGGTGCACTCTAGGGCATACGAGCGAGCGTCCAGGCAAGCTGCCATGCCCCGCGGACCAGTTTGCTCGTCAAACACGCTACGCCACGCCAGCCAGAGGTGATGATTGCCTGTGGTGGCCGGCCAAGTCGGGCCACGAATCTATAGTGCCGCTGGAATTGCGCCCCAACATTCAATTACCGGTTGCTAGCGGCGCTGACTGCAATTAGAGCGGTACTGGTTTCAAGCGGTGAGCGTTTCAAAGGAGTCGCAGAACGCGCTCCTCGCTCGCATTGCTCGATTGAGAGATCATCATGACGTACCGAATTTCGTATGGGCTGATTGTTCTATTCCTCGCCGTGAGCGCTTGCTCTAACGAGAAGAAACCAGCGGTGGCACCCCTTGCATCGTCGGCGCCGGCACCCAGCGGTCCGGCGGTTACCAGCGCCAACAATCCCAAACCAGACGATGACGCCACTCGCGGTAATCTCAATATTTCAGATGAGATTCGAAAGGCCTGTGGTCTGACGGATTCCGAAGCGTTCTTTGCCTTCGATTCGGCTCATGTCCGACCGCAGGACGAGGCCATTTTGAAGAAGCTTGCTACCTGCTTCTCTACCGGTGCTCTCAAGGGCCGAGAGATGCGGTTGATCGGCCACGCAGATCCTCGCGGTTCGGCTGACTATAACCTGGCGCTTGGCGGCAAGCGCGCCGACAACGTCAAATCGGTGATCGCAAAACAAGGCCTGGACGCCGGTAAAATTGCCACTACATCCCGGGGGGCCATGGATGCCACGGGTACGGACGAGACCTCATGGGCCAAAGATCGCCGTGTGGACGTTACCGCAGGTCAGTGAACAATTTGGCAGCGCGCCTGTATAAAGGCGCCCTCTACTCCCTGCGGGTTGAGTTACGATCGCGTGCAGTTCGTGCGCGAGGGGGTGCGTTGTACCCTTCACGCCAGACTTAACTGGCGCACCCAGGCTGAAGAGGTTTTCACAGGGTGTTTGACTGCAGTGACAACCGCCTAAAGTCCCTGGGGCTTTGAGCACTACTCGGCTGCGTCCTCGCGGAGTGATCGACGCCAGAAGTGGAGATGCGCGTCGTGCACCGCGATCGATGAAAGGAACCTTGGTTGGCAAGTAGTATTTAGGCAAAACCATAGTTGCTCCCTTTAGCTCGCCCCCCTCTAAGTCCAATCCGGCTCCG
>CAZCNI010000042.1:0-9156 GCA_964499765.1 uncultured Polyangiaceae bacterium | reverse complement strand
TCGGGGCCATCCCCGTCATCTTCGTTTCGTTGCAAGTTATTGCCAACCGTTGACATTATTAAGAAGCACTCAAGGTGATGGTTGCAATGTCGGCGCCACCTTGTCCACGGATGGCGCAACCGCAAATGCAATCTTTGACACACCCGCTCGGTTAAGCAGGTCGAGCACGTGAATTACACGTCCGTGCTCGACTTTGGAATCAGCACGAATCACCGCGCGCAGATCCTTGTTCTTTTCCTTGGCTCGCTTTGCGAGGCCGCTGATCAAGTCGTCGTTGGCTACCGGCGTTGAATCAACCACGGTCTTGCCATCAGCAGTCAGTTCCACGGAAAAAACCGTTTGAATGCTTTCACCACTGGCAGCCTTCGGGAGGTCCATGGGCATGCCCTGAGACACGATGATGCGCGCCGTCACCATGAAGATGATCAACAACACGAGCATAACGTCCACCAGCGGTGTGACGTTAATGCCAGTGATCATCTCGTCGTCGCCATTGCTTGCTCCAGCCATATGGGTTCAGTCTTCCGCCGCTGGCGAATCGTTGTTTGCCACTAGGTGCGAGAGCAACACACGCGTGAGCGCCTCGGTGTTCGCCAGAATGGACTTAGTTTTGCGCATGAATGTGTTGTACGCCATGACCGCGGGGATTGCGACTGCAAGGCCGATAGCCGTTGCGACTAGTGCTTCAGCAATCGCGGCCATGACCTGCTGAGGTGCCATCCCCGCCGCAGCCGTTGCAGCAGCCGAGACCTTGTCTTCTTTGCCCAGGGCTTCGAAGGCTTGAATGACGCCAATAACCGTGCCGAATAGCCCGATGAACGGCGCGTTGTTTCCAACCGTGCCGAGAAATGCCAGTCGCCGTTCAAGTCGCATGCGTTGCAGAGCCGTCGCGCCCTTCATGGCTTCGTCTGCGGCGCGAGCCCCGCGATCAGCCTCGGCAAGCCCAGCACTCACCACGGCTGCCTCAGCGCTAGGTGATCCATCAATGAGCTTCTTCGCTTCGTCCATATCCGACGCCCGCAGCGCCTTGCGAAACTTCTCCGCCAGCTGGGCAATGTCATCGCGCAGGCTAAAATAGAACCACGTGCGCTCGAGCATGATCGCTACTGACACAACACTGAGGCCGATCATGAACCACATGACCCAACCCGCACCAAAATCCGACATTAATCTCTGAAGCCATTCGACCAGATGCATGCTCGAAAACCTCGACCTTCAATTTCTCAATGATAAAAAAGCCACGTTCGCGTGGAGCGCGGGCAGCGCTACCTTGAAAAGTACCTCGCCGCTGCGCGGACGGGGCCTAGCACATTCGCTGGACTGACCCCACCAATACCCGGGTAGCCAGCGTAACGCTTGCCGCAGACCATATGTTCCCACAAAAGTCACAAATGATTTCGGCCAGCCGTTCACCGCATTGGTTTTGTTCGCGTGCACATCGCCACCTCGCGGCATTTTACGACGCGGATATTTTCGTCTCATTGTGAAAGTGTCACGCGCTCATTCACGCCGTACGAAAAGCACAGCAAGGGCGTTGCGCTGGAGCGCTCGACACTGGGTTGCACGTTACATCCCAAGCCTCGATCTGTTCGCAGCAGCTGGCAGCAAAGTTCAATCGGAGCTAGCACTTTGCTGGCGCCATGGAATCAACGCCAGTCCCAGCGCCGGTCGCCGCTGAAACGAATGTCGACTCGCCGGGTGAATCATTAGCTGCCGGGCGTTATCTCGTCTACGGCCACTTGGGCCAAGGCTCGCAGGCAGAGACTTTCCGCGCCGTAGACAAACAACTCGGCAAAGCGGTGGCAGTGAAGCGCTTTCGCGTTGGACACGCCAGAGCCTGGAAAGATGTGGAGCTTGCGGAGCGAGAAGCTCGCATCCTTGCTTCGCTGAACCATCCTGCGTTGCCCCAATACTTCGACCACTTCGAGGAAAACGGCTGCCTGTATTTGGTCATGGAGTGTGTCGAGGGCCAGTCGCTGGCGGCCTACGTGAAGCAAGGCCACCGCCTGAGTCTGCTCGAAGTGCGCCAGTTGCTCGACACGCTCTCCAATGTACTCGAATACCTTCATACGCGGGTACCACCAGTCATCCACCGGGACATCAAACCCGGCAACATCATCCGGCGCCCGGATGGCACTTTCTGTTTGGTTGATTTCGGGAGCGTACGCGACGGCCTCCGCCCAGAAGGGGGCAGCACGGTCGTCGGCACTTTCGGCTACATGGCGCCCGAGCAGTTTCAAGGGCGCGCAATGCCGGCAACCGACGTGTACGCGGTCGGTGCGCTACTGCTTGCACTGTTGACGGGAAAATCCCCTGATGAATTGCCTCACCAGGGCCTTGGGATCGACGCGCAAACCGCACTTGGTGGTGCGTGGCCTGCGCCATGGGTCGAGATGATTGCGCAGATGGTCAATATCAACCCCGACCAAAGGCCATCGCGTCTTGCCCCGCTTCTAGAAACGCTTGACCAGCGCACCGCGACCTCACCCCGCAACAACACCAGCCGACCAGCGCAGACCAATATTGCCGACAGTGACAGCGAGCGCGATCCCGATGCTGCATTTACCGTCATGGTCGGATCGGGATTCGGTCTCATACCCTTGCTGGCGCTAACCCTGGTTCGAATCGTACTTCTCGTCGCCCTGGGCATCGTGGTTCCGTTGGTACTACGGATACTTTCCATCTTCTTTGGTGCACCATTGCGCCAGGCCGCCGCTCAGGTTTCCGCGGCAGGGCAGCAAGCCCGTGCGCGATTAGCTGACGTTGCCGGCCATTTACAGCGAGCCGAGCCTTTCGTTTTGCAGGGGCGACACTATCGCCGCCGGGAGCGAAAGCGCGCGCTCAAGGCTGCGCGTCGCGCTTGGAAGGCAAACGACTGGCGGGACCACATGGAAGACTGGCGTGCGCACATGGAAGACTGGCGTGCTCATGAACCTGATTGGCGCCACCCGACGCGCATCGACGTGCCCAGCACGAGCGACGACAATAACGATCAAGATGAGGAGCACCGCCGCACGCCGCCCCGCGGTAAAGACCGTTGATTGAGCAACGCAGGTGGTAAGGGTTGGTAGTGCCACCCCATCAACGACTGCCTGCGGGCATGGCGTTCAGCGTTGCTGCCCAGAAACGACATCCTATGTGTCGCTTCTGAGCAGCCCTGCTGTAAAAAAGACATTTTTGGGTCTCCGGTTAGCGGAATACCCCTTGGAAAGACATTCCAATGTCGTTTTTAAGCAGCCCTGCTGTAAAAAAGACATTTTTGGGTCTCCGGTCAGCGGAATGCACCCCTGGAAAGACATTCCAATGTCGTTTCCAGAGAGCGAACCGGGTTTCGACACCAATTGCGGGTCGTTGCAAGGGCACAATTGCCCGTGTACCGCCACGGATGAATGGTGCAGACACTTTTCCCGCTCAGCTCCGACCGCACTTGAATCTCATCGCCCACTCGTTGACTCTTATGGATCGATCCCCAAATCAATGTAGGCATCGAGGATGCCCATCTAGCGGCTGCCCCAAGCAGGTCAGCGCTCTGCGAGCGGAAGAAGCATCATGGTTGAACTAACGGTAACTGGCATGACGTGCGGCGGATGCGTCAATTCTGTCAAGCGAGCTCTTGCGCGCGAGTTTCCTGAAGCCGACGTGCAAGTGAACCTTGAAACAGGACTCGTGCGTCTCGACGGTAATGTCGATCGGGCACGCGCGGAACTCTCGATCAAGAACGCTGGTTTCGGCGTGGCAAGTGCATCGCCTTGACAGAATCACTGACCACGGTTCCGGTCACGCTGCGCATCGCAGGCATGACCTGTGCGACCTGCGCGGGTCGCGTCGAACGGGTACTCTTGGCTCAACCGGGGGTTTCGAGCGCAAACGTGCACCTGGTCCATGAGCGCGCGGAAGTATTGATTGCGCCCGGCACGCCGATCGAATCGCTGTGCGAAGCAGTTGAAAAAGCCGGCTTTGATGCAACACCGGAGCGGAGCAAGAATCGGCAGGTAGTTGCCAAGGAGGATGAGCTGGCCTTTGCCCGGCAGGCCAGGCGCGAGGGTTGGTTGACACTGGTTTCGGCACTCTTGAGTTTGCCGCTTCTCTTGCCGATGTTCCTGATGTTTTTTGGGTCACATCGGCACTTGAACGCTGGGGTGCAGCTAGTACTCGCAACCCCGGTTCAATTCTGGCTCGGCGCGCGTTTCTATCGAGCAGGTCTCGCTTCACTGCGCGCGGGCACGGGCAGCATGGATACGCTGGTGGCGCTCGGCACCAGTGCCGCCTATTTCTACAGCTGTCTGGTACTGCTGCAAAACGGTGACAGGCCTGATCTGCCCCTTTATTTCGAAGCATCGGCAACAGTCATCACATTGGTCCGCTTGGGTAAATGGCTGGAGGCGCGCGCCAAGCGCAGTACCACCACTGCGCTGCGGGGACTGATGGCACTGCAGCCGGAGCGAGCAACCGTACGCCGCAAGAGCCGCGACATCGAGGTCCTGATCGAAGAAGTGTCAGCGGGCGACGTTGTCGTGGTTCAACCGGGTCAACGGGTGCCCATTGATGGCGTCGTCATCGAAGGGCAAAGCGATGTGGACGAATCGCTGCTCACCGGCGAGAGCTTTCCGGTTCTCAAGCGACTGAATGACGCCGTTACTGGCGGCACGCTCAATGGAAACGGGCTGCTCATCGTGCAGGCCACCCGAGTCGGCCAAGATTCCACATTGTCTCGCATTATTGAAATGGTGTATGGCGCCCAGGTCAGCCGGGCACCGATTCAGCGCCTGGTCGACCGAGTTAGTTCCATCTTCGTTCCCGTGGTACTTGCCATCGCAGCAGTCACCTTCCTTGCCTGGTGGTCACATACAGGCAACGTTGCACCAGCCCTGGTGGCCGCGGTCAGCGTGCTGGTCATTGCTTGTCCTTGCGCCCTCGGGCTCGCAACACCAACGGCAATTGTGGCGGGCACAGGTGCTGCGGCACGCGCCGGGATCTTGGTCCGCGACGTCGATGCCCTGGAGCGGCTGAGCCAAGTCGACACGGTAGTGTTCGACAAGACCGGCACACTCACCCAAGGCCGACCTGAAGTTGTCGAGATTCTTGCATACGGCGTCGAGCGCAACGTGGTCTTGCAGCTCGCTGCTAGTGTGCAGCAAGGCAGCGTGCATCCACTGGCAAAAGCAACGTGCACGGCCGCCGATGCTCGCAATCTGCCCCGTGACTCGCTCACCGATTTTAACAACGTGACTGGACAGGGCGTTGCAGGACAAGTCGCAGGCCAGCGCGTGCTGGTTGGAAATGCGGATTGGGTTGCGTCACACTCAATTGACATTGCTGATTTGCGCAAATCGCTCGCTGCGTACGAAGCCCGCCTATGGACCGCCGTGGTCGTGGCACGTGCCGGAGTTGCAATAGGGATACTTGCCTTTTCTGATCCTCTGCGAGCAACATCAGGCCAAGCAGTGGCGCAGCTCCAGAGCCGTGGTTTGCGCGTCATGCTCCTGAGCGGCGATTCAACGACGATTGCGCTCCGTGTGGCGCAGGAACTGCACATCGATGAAGCCGAGGGTCGCGTGCTTCCAGAAGGCAAACTGCAACGCGTCCGCGAATTACAGAGCCAGGGTCAGCACGTTGCCATGGTCGGCGATGGGCTCAATGACGCACCAGCCCTAGCCGAAGCCGACGTTGGAATCGCAATCTCCGGAGGAACGGACGTGGCTCAGCACACGGCTCGCGTCGTGTTGATGCGACCAGATCCGGCCCTGGTCGTGGGTGTCTTTCAGGTGGCACGTGCAACACTTGCCAAAATCAAGCAGAACCTGTTTTGGGCGTTCATCTATAATTGCATCGGCTTACCACTGGCGGCCTTCGGGCGCCTCAATCCGATGTTTGCCGGCCTGGCCATGGCCCTAAGCAGTGTGAGCGTGGTCTCCAATTCGTTACTGCTTCGAAGGTGGCGCCCCCGCCTGGTTGCGGTACCCTCCGTCGCCAAAACAACGTGACTTGGTTCGAAACTCTCCGCAAAGCAACCGCCTCGGGTATCTGGTCACAAGGAGTGCGCGCCGCGCGCGTCCCTCGAGCAGTCGTCATCGAGAGCCGAACGGAGGAGCAGATCACGGCGCGGGTTCGCCCCGTTGGCAACGCTGTCGCGCCAACGGTCACGTTGTACTTGGTTGATGAAGAGTGGACCTGCGACTGCGGAAGTCCGCTCGACCCCTGTGCCCACATCGCAACTGTTGCCGTAGCCGTTCATCAGGGGCTGACCACGGACGCGGGGAGCGACTCGTCAACACCAACGGTCGACTCGGGTGCCGCACCGGTGCCGGGCGCGGCGGTTGGCCCCATCGAAAGGCGCCTGGGCTACTGCCTGTGGACGGATCCGCAAGGGCTAACCCTCTCACGGGTGCTGCTCTCGCCTGACGGAACATCGTCCCAACTCAAGACATCGTTGCACCACCCGACTGCGCGGGCGCTGATTCGAGAGATCATGCCGCGCGAGCAAGATCTGACGCTCGATCATCTGATCGGCAGTGCGCTCGGTCGATATCGGTTGGGGCCTACTCAAGCGGCTGTGCTCACGGCGCTTGCGGGTGCACCCAACATCCAGCTTGATTCGCAGCCAATCGCAGTCTCAACCGACGCCCTACTCCCCCAGGTGCGCGTTATCGACGCACCAAGCGGCGTGCATGTGGCCTTCGAACGACCCGGTGAACTCGATCGGATCGTGGGTGCGGGTCTAGGCCTCGCAGCGGGTGTGCTTCGCCCGCTGGGTGAAACCGAACTATCTGGCCTACGCTGGGAGAAATTGCCAAATCTGCGACACTTTGGCGCTGCGCAATACGGCGAGCTCGTGACCCGAGTCTTGCCGCAGCTGCAGCGACGTATGGTGGTGACTGTTGAAACGCAGCGGCTTCCGGGGTTAACGCGGCGGATTCTGCCCAGTGTGACGTTCGATATTCGGAGCGAAGACGAGACCCTCGTTGTCATTGCTCGAATCGTTTACGGCATTCCACATCTAGCTCGCATCGAAAACGACCGTTTGATCCAACTGGGCCCGACGGCGCCACGCCGGGACATTGGCGCTGAACAGGCGCTACGACTTCAAGTGCGCGACGAGCTCGATCTGCTCGTAGACCGCCCATTTCACTTGCAGGGGGTGGACGCCGCTCGCTTTTCACGCCGTTTGATGGATTGGCAACAGCAACAGGGCGCGGGCGAGACGGTCTTGCCTCATTTCAAAAGCGTCGAACTGGTGCCTGAGCTCAGCTATGACGATTCGTCATTGCGAGTGCAGTTCGTGGCCACCGCTGATGGTCAAACGGTAACCGTTGATTCAGACGTCGCGCTACGCGCATTCAACGAGGGACTCGAACAGGTGCCGCTCCAGAATGGTTTCTGGGGCAAGCTCCCCGCGGATTGGCTCAAGACTCACGGCAGTCAACTACAAGACTTATTGACCGCTCGCAATGCCTCGGGGGCACTCGCTCCAGCGGCGCGGGTGGCTCTAGCTAACTTCTGCCAAGGCACGGCACTCTCGATGCCGAGCACACTCGGGCCCTATGCCGCCCTGCTCGCCGAGGGGCTGCCGGCAGCGCCGTTGCCCGAGGATTGGGTGGCAGAGCTGCGACCCTATCAACATCATGGAGTCAACTGGTTACATGCGGTCAAGTCCGCATCGCTTGGGGCAATTCTTGCCGATGACATGGGTCTTGGTAAAACATTGCAGGCGCTCGGCATCGTCAAAGGCAGAACGCTCGTCGTGTGTCCTCGTAGCGTAATGCACAATTGGGTCAGCGAGGCCAAACGGTTTCGACCGACGCTGCGTACCAGTATCTACCACGGCCCGGATCGGCAACTCTGCCCTGACGCGGAGCTCACCGTAACTACCTACGCGCTGCTGCGCCTCGATATCGAGCCATTGAAGAACGTGCAGTGGGGCACAGTGATTCTCGACGAAGCACAAGCCATAAAAAACCCCGCCAGCCTGGCCGCTGAAGCGGCGTTTTCACTGAACACGGATTTTCGTTTGGTGCTCACGGGCACTCCAATCGAGAATCGACTGGAAGAGCTCTATAGCTTGATGCACTTTGCCAACCCGGGACTGCTGGGCGCCTTGAGTCAGTTCAAGGCTCGCTTCTGTGAGCCAATCTCCGCTGGGAATTCAGACGCCGCCCAACGGCTGCGCAGGCTCATCGGCCCCTTCATGATGCGACGCCACAAGCGCGATGTCCTACAGGATCTACCGCCGCGAACCGACTCTATTTTGTGGGTGCAACTGGATGACCATGAGCGGCAAGTCTACGAGCAACTGACGAATCAAGCGCGCACCATTGCTCGGGACACTTCAACCGGCCAAGGTTACTACCTTGCGGCGCTCGAGGCATTGTTGCGCTTGCGTCAGAGTGCGTGCCACCTGGGGTTACTCCCCAATCGAGTCGACGAGAATTCATCCAAGATCGAAAGCCTGGTGGCCATGCTCGAAGAGGTCATTGACGAGGGCCACCGAGCGTTGGTGTTCTCGCAGTGGACCAGTCTGCTCTCGAAGATCGAACCGCTCTTACGCGAGCGCGGAATCGAGTATTCGCGACTCGATGGCAAGACGCGAGATCGGCAAGCGGTCGTGGAAGCATTTCAAAGTGATTCCGGCGCCCCAGTTCTACTTGCCTCGCTGCAAGCCGGCGGGACCGGACTCAATCTGACCGGTGCCGACTACGTGTTCTTGACCGATCCCTGGTGGAATCCTGCCGTGGAAGACCAGGCCGCAAGTCGCGCTCATCGAATGGGTCAGACGCGACCGGTGTTCGTACACCGGCTAGTCGCCAAAGACACGGTCGAGGAACGTATTTTGGCTCTGCAGCAGCGCAAACGCCAGCTGGGCACACTGGTCGACGGAGCTGACCCAGCGGCGAGCCTCAGTCACGATGAGCTACTGGAACTCATCGGTTAGAGACATCACCCGACGCCTGACTACTCCGCATTCCCGTACGGATTGTGACTGTCTATCGGCTTGTGGTTGGTTTCGAGTTTCGCCTTTGACGCGGGCGTACCATTGGATAGGTTGCTCTTGCGCGAAGCCGAACGCTCAAGCGCAAGACTGAGCGACACGTCTCGGTCAACATAGACCGTGAGACTTCGTGGTTCATGCTCTGGAGCCCGCGCAGTCAGCACATGCGT
>CAZCNI010000041.1:0-9352 GCA_964499765.1 uncultured Polyangiaceae bacterium | reverse complement strand
TAGTCGGGCACCGCTCTGGGTTGTGGCGTGTTGTGTGCTCGCGCTGTTTGCAAGTTGCACTGCCGTACTTCATACGTGGGGTCGCGACGTCATGGAATACGACATGAAGCAGCTGTTCAATCAAATGGGCGAGGCCAAAGAACAAAAGAGATTGTCCACGGTGGGGCGCGACGTCATAGGTGTTGCAAACGAGAGTTCGATGGCCATTCTGTGCGACCGGCGCGACCAGGTCGGTCCTCTCTCGCAGGCTTTGCGTCGGCGTTGGTTGGACGCACCCGCTAATGCAAAACCGTTTGAAGTCTTGCACACCGTAGACGACTTCATCCCCGCGGATCAGATGCGGAAGATTCCGCTGATGATGCGTTTACGTGACCGACTGTCCAAAGCCCATGATCGGGGTTTGATAGCCCAATCGCAGTGGGACGAGTGGTCGCCGTATCTGCCTACCACTCAGCTCTCGACGTTTGGCATTGATGAATTGCCTGAGTCGATCGCTCGCCCGTTCGTTGAGCGCGACGGTCAGCGTGGCCGAATCGTTTACATTGAGCCCACCCATGGCGCTGACGAAGATGATGTGCACTATCTCATGCGATGGGCAGATTCTTTTCGAGAAACTCGGTTGCCGAGTGGCGAGGTTTTGTTCGGTTCAGGTCGCGTCGTCATATTCGCCGACATGCTGGCGGTTGTGTTGCATGATATGCCGCTCGCCAGCTACCTGTCATTTCTGATGACTGCGATTGTGGTTATCGTGACGAGCCGGCGACCAAGAGACGCGGTGTTGATTCTGGTTGGGCTGTTGACAGGCGTTTGCTGGCTAGCGGGCGTCTTTTCGGCGCTGCATCTAAAGCTCAATTTTCTCAACTTCATCGCGCTTCCGATTACTTTCGGTATTGGGGTCGACTACGCAGTCAACGTCACCCAACGCTATCGTGAGGATCCTGATGCGGGACCTGTGGCTGCGTTGCGCGCGAGCGGCGGTGCCGTAATCCTTTGCAGCCTGACGACTAGCCTCGGCTACGTTGCTTTGATTGGCTCCAAGAATCAAGCTGTGCACAGTCTTGGATTATTGGCGGTGCTAGGCGAGGTATCATGTTTAGTCGCGGCGGTGTTGGTGGTGCCTTCGGTCGTGGCTGTCACGTCGCGCCGTCGCACTTGGAAGTCGCGAAACGCTGTCGATGGTATCGATGGACCGGACCTGATGAGAGCAACCAACACCGAGACAGGAACTTGACTTACCGTCTGAATCCACCGCTGAACTGGCAAGTGACCGTTGCCTTCCTCCGCGACTGAGCGCGCCGCCACTCGCCCGCGAGCAATACTCGGAACCGTTCACTTGCGCGGTTGGGTTAGCAGGCCACTTCGTGTCTTGCGGACCAATTCCGTGTTCACCAGAATTTACTGGGTGGGTCAAAAGTAACCGGTCTCCCAAGGGCGGCTGAATATGCTGGCAGAACGTACAAAACGATCCGTTGGCGGGGGCGATCGGCGCAGATTCTGCCACACTTGTGCACGCTGTCTCTTACGTTCAGGACTGACGCTGACGTCAGAGACGTCTTATTAGGTTGTTCGAGTCATGACCGATGATCTTAAATCCTTGGGCTGCCAACCGGCAACGGCCGAGTGGTACTACATGGAGCGCGAGGGCGTAGTAGCTGGGCCAGTCTCTGAGGAGGCTTTGCTGCAGGTAGCCAAGTCCGGCCAGATCACACAAGACACCCTAATCTGGCAGCAGGATTTCGACAACTGGCAGGCAGCAAACTGCGTGCCTTTGACCGCGGCCATTTTTGGTCGCGACTCCAACGTAATCGAGCCAACGGCCATCCGTCTTCGCGTCGGACCTCCAAGACCCGCGGTCAAAGTGCCCAAACCAGCGCCTGTCGTAGCGGCGCCGCAACCGCTTGCAGAATTGACGAACGACGACTTGCAGGTCATCGAAGCATTACATGACGCGATCACCGATGAAGAAGGCGCAATCCCAGTCGTTGACTTCAAGCTAGCGCGCGAAATCGTGGACCGCGTCAGTGGGATTCCGCCGCGTCCCACGGAGCGCTCGATCCCTCCGGCAAGCTTCTCGTGGTATCCGCCACCAGACAAAGCTCAGCTGTTGAGTCTCTTGGGTAGACGTCGACAGTTTGGAATTGTGGCGGCTTCCTTGCTGATCGCGGTGGTAGTGCTGTTGCTCGTCCCGCGATTACATTCAAGAAAGATCCAAGCATCGGTTCTCACAGCGAGCACGGTGGCGAATAAGCGTGTTACACCCGATGTTGTTCAGCTTGCCAGCAGTGTCGAGACTCTCGTTGCCAGCTCGCAGCGGCCCACACAACTCGCGGCATCTTCAGCCACCAGCGCGAGTCCGGCTGCCGGCGCGAGCAACGAATCCAGTACAGCGAAATCTCTGTCAGAATCCGTCGTCAGTGTGGACGGCCCGCTTGATAAGTCATTGTTTTTGCGCCATCTCCATCACGCGCTTCGTGTGTTTGATGAGCAGTGTTGGGACGCAGCGCGCGTGCCTGGGGCACATGTGGAAACGAATCCATCGGTGCGCATGGAGTTGTTCGTCGATATTACCGGGCATGTGTATGACGTCAACTCGAGCAAGCCTCCTGCGGGCTACCGAGGCGCTGGTCGCTGCATAGCCGGTCGCATGCGCGGTTGGAAATTCCCTTGGGCGGAAAGCGGAACCCGAGCGGTCATCATCGTGAACCGCAGGCACGATTGAGCTTGGGCGAAATGAAAACAGTCACCCTTGGCCGCACGCGGCTTGTTGTGTCCCAGGTTGGATTCGGTGCATTACCAATCCAGCGCGTGCCGTCCCCCGAAGCCGAGCAGCTCATTCGCAAGGCGTACACGCGGGGCGTGCGTTTCTTCGATACCGCGCGCTTCTACTCTGACAGCGAAGAAAAGCTAGGCCGCGCCCTAGAGGACGTGCGCACCAACGTCGTGCTGGCAACGAAGACAATGGCGACGGATCGCGCGACTGCGAACGAGCAACTTTCGACGAGCCTGCGAAACCTGCGGACAGACTATGTCGACATCATTCAACTTCACAATCCCGAAGCGCTCCCGAACCCCACGGATCGGAATTCAGCCTATGCCGCTTTGGTTGATGCGCGGGAGGCCGGAGTTGTTCGGCATATTGGGCTCACTAACCATCGCCTTGAATTGGCTCGAACCGGCGTGCTTTCGGGGATGTTCGACACCCTGCAGTTTCCGCTCTCCTACCTTTCCACGCCAGAAGAGCTTGAACTGATCGAGATCTGTCGTGACAACAACGTTGGTCTGATCGCCATGAAGGCGCTGGCGGGTGGCCTGCTGACGAATATCCCGGCGGCCTTCGCCTTCTTGCGTCGCTTCGACAATTTGGTTCCGATTTGGGGAATTCAAAGGGAAAGCGAACTCGACGAATTTCTAGCACTCGATGCGGCCTGCCCGGAGCTGACCCTCGAACTCGAGCAAGCCATTTCCGATGATCGCCGCGACCTCGGTACGGCCTTTTGTCGTGGTTGCGGATATTGTCTGCCTTGCCCAGCGGAGATCCCCATCCATTGGGCCGCTCGTATGCCACAATTACTGAGGCGGGCTCCTACCGACGGTTTCCTCTCTCCCCATTGGCAGCAGCAGATGGCGCGCATCGACGAGTGCACTGAGTGCCTCGCTTGTGCTTCACGGTGTCCCTATCAGCTCGATACACCCCAGCTGCTCAAAGCGGCACTGTCGGACTATCGAACATTTCTTTGATGCGAGTCGCGGAGGTTACCGCCCTGTCTCGTCCAAGCGGCGCATGCCTTCGAGCAAGAGCGCTTCGGGGCTCGCCTGAATGACCTGTTGGGGTGCGGTGAAATTCGGATCGAGAGAGAAGTCACCGTCTTCGAGACGCAGCATGGCGTAGAACGCTTCTTCTCCACGCAGTGACGCCCAGAGTGCGTTGTAGAGGGCGCCATTTACGAAATGGATCTCGCCCGACTCCGATTGAGCTCTGATCTTGAGTCGGCCTGTCTTGCGACCATGCCAGAGGATTTGAACGATCTCGGGCAGCCCCATCTCTTTGAGTGACCCGCTGACACCGCGTGCGGCTCGAGTGGTGGACTGGCGCTCAAGGACTTGCTTGGCTTTGGCAATGAACAGATCTGCGCTAACGGGTTTAGTGAGGTAGTCAGCGACGCCGAGATCGAACGCGCGCTGTGCCTCAGCGGGTCCGGTGCGGCCCGTGAGCACGATCCAGGGGATCTCTCGCCAGTTCGGCTGTTTTCGAGCGTGCGCCAATAGGTTTAGGCCGTCGTCGTTTTGCAGATCGAGCTCACTGACGACCAGTTCGCATTCACCGCTGGCCAGGATCTTCAGTGCGCTCTCGGCGTCATGCGCCTGCCGTACCTCGAAGCCTTGTTCGATCAATCGCAGTTCGAGCACCGTGGTTTCTTCAGGATCAGGATCAATGAGCAGCACCTGATAACGGTTTGACAACAGGCGAGCCTTGAGGTCTTCACCCGTCACCGTCAACCGGAAGATATCGACCAGATTCGGATCGAAGATTGAGCCGGCGTAACGTTTCAGCACCTCGCAGGCCTGCGCTGGCGCAAGTGTTTTCTTGAACGGATTGCGGCTGTTCTGCGTTAGATCTGCATAAGTGTCAGCCAGCGCCAGTACACGCGCGCCGAGCGGGATCTCTTTGCCTTGCGCCCCTTCGGGAAAACCCTTGCCATCGAATCGCTCATACATATGAGCAACAATCAACTCGAAATCCCGCGGCAGATGAACGGCGTCCATGAGTCGCAGGGGGGACTGTAGCTGCTTGCTAGCTGCTACGCGGTGCCCGTCGTATTCAGCCACGTTCAGCGCGGTCAGGTGATAAGTGCCCATCTTGCCGAGGTCATGCAGTTGCCCCGCTACGACGAAATACATCTTCTGGACGTCGGATACCCCAATCCGCTCGGCCAACTTCCGCATCAAGCGCACTACGTGAGCACTGTGTCCACGCAGTTCACCACGTCCGTTCTCGAGCAATGTTACGAGCACGTTCAGCGTCTCGGTGTACGAATCGATGCTCACCCCTTCCTGGCGCAAGAATTCAGATTCTCCGCGTGGGGACTCGAGCTCGGCTGTGGAGAGGATACGCTCGCGAGACACGGCTTCGTGGGCAAGCGATGTCGCCATCGACTCCTCAGAGACCAGGTTGCGCTCGTATACGTTAAGCATCGTGGTGAACTGCTCGTGTGCACCACGATCGAGGGACGCAAATGCATGGATGTCGCCGCCATAGAACTTGGTGATGGCGGCTTTCACTGCCCGTGGTCGCCCAACGAAAAGCTGGATCTGTTTAGCCGAGGCCACGACCTTGAGCTCTTGCACGATGCTCGGGTCGCCCGGATCCGGAGTCACGACGCTCAGCGTGCTGGACCCGGGGTCGAACATGATCGGGAAAACCGTGCGTTGCTCCGCAAACTTGTGCGGCACCTTCTGCAGAAGAGCCCGGTCGATGCTGGCCTTGGAGAGCTTGTCGGAAGAAACGAAACGTGTTTGATTCTGGGTAGCCAAGAAACGCAGCAGTTGTGCTTCGTCGACAATGTTGCGGTCGAGCAGGGTTTCCTCGAATCGCTCCCCGAGGCTGTGTACCACGCTCAACACGCTCTCACGCTGTTCGGCGGTGATCAGTTGCTGAGTCACCATGCCGTCGAGAAGTCTCAGATTTCCCGTGGGATGCATTCGAGCCACCCATTTTCTATGGGTTAGGCGTGGGGGGCAATCCCGTTCACTGGCCGATGAGAGGTTTGTCCGTTTCGGCTGGCCGAAGTTACGATCCAGATGCCGTAAATTTGCCTTCAGGAAACGCTGCTGACGTCCCGAGAGCAAAGCAATGTCTGGCCACGCTTGACTGATGCGGATTGAGCAGCTAGAAAACGGCCCCTTTCCGGCGGGCCGAGGGTCCGTACCGAGGTATCGATGCGATCGTTCGTAGAAAAGCCAGCAGCCGCCCAAGCCTCTCGTAGGTGGTGGGTTATTGACGCCAACAATCAGCCCTTGGGGCGAGTGGCCACGCGAGTTGCCACGATACTTCGTGGCAAGAACAAGGTGACGTTCACTCCCCATGTGGACACCGGCGATTTCGTCGTCGTCATCAACGCGACCAAGGTTCGCTTAACAGGACGCAAGTCCTCGCAAAAGCAATACTATCGCTACAGTGGTCACCCCGGTGGGTTACGGGTAACCACCTTTGATAAGGTAATCGTCAAACATCCAGAATTGCCCATCGAGCAAGCCGTCAAGGGCATGTTGCCCAAGAACGTGCTCGGCCGACAATTGATCGGCAAGCTCAAGGTGTACGGTTCTGATAAACATCCCCATGCGGCGCAGAAGCCCGAGCTGATTACGCTCTGATTTCGTTACAGGACGCTTCGACTATGACTGAATCGACTCAATCCTACGCAACAGGCCGACGCAAGACCGCGGTTGCCCGCGTGTGGCTCAAACCCGGCAGTGGAACCATTGTGGTCAATGGCATGCCGTGTGACACTTACTTCGAGCGCGAGACTTCGCGCATGATCCTGCGTCAGTCGCTCGACATCGTCGAGGTTGTCGATAAATTCGACATCCGCGCGACGGTGATGGGTGGCGGTAAGAGCGCGCAGGCCGAAGCGATCCGTCATGGAATCGCCCGCGTGCTGTCGGCGGATTCTCTGGATCACCGTCGGGTGCTGAAGCGCGCCGGATTCATTACGCGTGACGCTCGACAGAAGGAACGCAAGAAGCCCGGTCAGCCCGGGGCTCGCAAGCGCTTCCAGTTCTCGAAGCGCTAGTCTTCGAAATTGGCCGCATCTTGCGGCGATGCTCGCTATCTCGTTCGCTGGTTATGTTTGCATTGCGCTCCAGTGCGTAGGCAATCTTTGACGGCGAAAGGGCTTGGCGAGCAGTCTCGCTTAAGGAGCCAGACAAAAGGTCTGGTATCCCGATACGCGGGGGGAGCAGTCGTTGGACTAGCGATGACACTGGAATGACTCGCCTGGGGTGAGCGAATCTTTGTTGCGGTCGTCGCCTGTTGCTCCTACATGCGCCAAGCTTTGGGTGACCCCATGGTAGGGTGTCAACCCCGGTGGCGCCATGCAGGCAGACAGGGCTGCTGCGCGTGCCACCCGTTCATCGAAATCCGAATCGAGCATGGCTTCACGTTTCGTTCTGCGCAGCGACTTCACACCAAAAGGCGATCAACCTGCGGCCATCGAAGCTCTTTGTAAAGCTCTCGATCAAGGTGTGAGTTGCCAAACACTGCTCGGCATCACCGGTAGCGGCAAGACATTCACCGTAGCCAACGTGATTGCGGCGGTGCAGAAGCCTACCCTGATTATCGCGCCCAACAAAACACTAGCCGCGCAATTGTACGGCGAAATGCGCGACCTGTTTCCCGAGAATGCCGTCGCATACTTTGTCAGCTACTACGACTACTATCAGCCCGAAGCCTACATTCCGACGACCGATACGTTTATCGAGAAAGACGCGATCATCAATGATCAGATCGATCGGATGCGGCACTCTGCCACGCAGGCGCTGCTCTCCCGCAGTGACGTAATCATCGTGGCGAGCGTCAGCTGCATCTATGGCATCGGTTCGGCTGAGACGTACAAGGATCTACTGATCGAAATTCACCGAGGAGAAGAACTTCCCCGTGACGTGCTGTTGCGGCGTTTGGTGGATATTCAGTACGAACGTAACGACATCGACTTCCACCGCGGAACTTTCCGTGTGCGCGGCGACGTCGTCGAGATATTTCCCGTCAACGAATCCTCTGTTGCGATTCGCGTCGAGTATTTTGGCGAAGAAGTGGATGGCATTCACGAAGTCGATCCGCTGCGCGGTCGCGTGATCCGTTCGCTCGAGCACTACGCAGTCTATCCCGGCTCGCACTATGTCACTCCACGCCAGCAGCTTTCGCGCGCCATCGATTCGATTCGCGAGGAATTGCGCGAGCGTCTTCAATGGTACGACGAGCAGGGGCGGTTTCTCGAGAAACAGCGACTCGCCCAGCGGACTTCATACGACCTCGAGATGCTCGAGCAGATGGGGTTCGTTACGGGCATCGAGAACTATTCACGACACCTCTCAGGCCGCAAAGAGGGCGACCCAGCCCCGACCCTCGTTGACTATTTTCCTGATGATTTTCTGCTGATCATCGACGAATCGCACCAAACCATTCCGCAGATCACCAGCATGTACCGGGGTGACCGTTCCCGGAAAGACACGCTAGTCGAGTTCGGGTTCCGCCTGCCAAGTGCGCGAGACAATCGCCCCTTGCGCTTCGAGGAATTCGAGAAATACATGAAGCACGTCATCTGCGTGTCGGCCACGCCGGGCGAGTTCGAGGTGGAGCGCTCAGAAGGGCACCTGGTAGAGCAGCTGATCCGTCCCACCGGGTTGATTGATCCAGAGATCATCGTGCGCCCGGTAGGGGGGCAAGTGGACGATCTCCTCGCCGCTATTCGCGAGCGCGTTGCGCGTGAAGAGCGCGTGCTGGTGACGACGCTGACCAAACGCATGGCCGAAGATCTGACGGACTACTATTCGGAACTCAATGTTCGTGTTCGCTATCTGCACTCGGACGTCGAGACACTCGAGCGCATTGAGCTGCTGCGGGCCTTGCGGGCAGGTGAGTACGATGTCCTGGTTGGCATCAACCTATTGCGTGAGGGACTCGATCTGCCGGAAGTCAGCCTAGTTGCCATATTGGATGCGGATAAAGAAGGATTCCTTCGCAGTGCGCGCAGTTTGATTCAAACCATTGGGCGCGCAGCCCGCAATTCCGGTGGTCAGGTCTACATGTATGCTGATCGGATTACCGCAGCCATGCGCTTTGCGATCGATGAAACCGAGCGGCGGCGCGAGATTCAGAAGCGCTACAACACAGAGCACGGCATTACGCCTGAGACCATCAAGCGGGCGATTCTCGACATCAACCCGGCGAGTGGTAGCAGCGATTACTACGCCGTGCCGAAGGTCAGGGCAGATAGCAAGCGGCCGGTGGTGGCGGTCTCGACAGAACAAGACCTGGCAGAGCAGGTAGAGCTGGTTCGCCAGCAGATGTTCATTGCTGCCGAGAACCTCGAGTTCGAGACGGCTGCGCGCTTGCGCGACGATCTGCGACGATTGCAGCAGGGGCTGCCACTCGAGCAGCCCATGGGCGCCAACGTACCGGCCCCCCCTTCGCGCGCGCAATCCTCGCGACCCAAAGCAGGGCGGCGAAGTTCGTCGCCCCCCGGCCGCCGCAGCTCGCCCCCCGGACGTAGGAGTTAGCGTTGGGCGCAGAAGGCGTTGATGCGCTGGACTACTTTGTCTTCTTCAGCGACCAGGGATGTGAACTGCTTCTGGG
>CAZCNI010000040.1:0-9360 GCA_964499765.1 uncultured Polyangiaceae bacterium | reverse complement strand
ATCAATTGTCCGTCGGGCGCGACCAGAAGCGGGCCGTGTCGCGACCCATACCGAGTGCACCAACAAAGAGCTCCGGTTCAGGTCGCAAGTCCGATGTGCAGGATATAGCAGCGGCTAAGGGTTACGGTAGTGCAGCAGGGGCTCCCGCTGCTCCAGCGCCGGTGGCACCGAGTGCAACTCATGTTGCGCTGCGTATGGGGAATCCGAGTGCTGTGCGCAACGTGAATGCGCTAGCGGCCGTTGCAGTGCAATCAGGCTCGACTCACTATTCGCTTCCTTTTCGGGTTACGATTCCGGATGAGAGCGCGACGATGGTGCTACTCACGCAGCAGGCCGTACCCGGCGAGGCGGTGTTCTTGTTCGCGCCTGAAGGCGGGGTTGCAGACTCCGCCACCCACCCGTTTCGCGTTGCTAGATTCAGCAATTCGACCAAGGGACTACTCGAGCGAGGACCCGTCGCTGTATTTGAGAAGGGGTCGTTTCTCGGGCAAGGCCTACTCGATTCTCTTCCCGCGGGCGCCACCGCAACGGTGCCATTTGCGCTGGAGCGGTCGATTGGCGTCCAATCGGAAATGCGCGTGGAGCAGCGAGGGGCACGCCTAGCGCGCGTCGAGGCGGGAGCCTTGTACATCGAGCGCGATTCAGTCTACCGAACCACGTACAAGATTCAGAATGGAGCAGATGCAGAATCGAAAGTGCTTATCCGACATGTGCGGCATCCCGCTATGCGTCTCTATAGACCCCCGGCTGGAACGGAAGACAATACCGGAGCGGGCAATGCTTTGGTGCCTATCGTTGTTCGTGCCAATGGTCGAGCGGAGCTTGTTGTTGACGAGCGGGCCGCAAATCAGCAACACGCGGACTGGCTGAGTGACTTGGCGGAAGAAGCCGTTACCGGCTTCCTCAAGGACGATCGTGCCGATCGCACCAAACAAGATAGTGTCAAGTCCGCATGGATTATTCGGCAACAGTGGAAGAAGCTGGATGACGAGCAATCGGTCCTGAACCGCGAGCGCGTCGAACTGGAGAGAACTCAGCAAGAACTTCGGTCGAATCTCGAGGCAATCCGAAAGAACGATCAGGCGGCGGATCTAAGACGCAAGCTCACCAAGAAGCTGGATGAATCCACTACGCGTTTCGACAAGGTTCAGAAACGACTCGTCGAGCTCAGTGTCGCGACGCGCGAACAGCAGATCCGTTTCGAGGATGCAATCCGGGAGTTGTCCATCACGAGCGCTCCGCCCCCGCAAGACTAGGTAGATTGGCTCGCCGAACTCGACCCGCAAGGGCCGCTCAAGGAACTACTGAGGCCACCGGAACAGCTCGACTGTCGGTAGTCGGCCACACTTTGCGAGCAATCGCCGAACTAGCAAGGCTCGCGCGGTTCGCGGGTGAGAACGGGAACTCGACAGTTGCGAACTGTCCAACGCGCTCCGACACGAAGCCGCCACTGGTAGACAGAAGGTAAGCTGCTTTGCTGCGGGTGATAGGACCCACCGTTTTAGCTAAATACTTGAGCGGTGCCTCGCAGTTCTCCAGTCCGAAACTAGCACCCAAACCCGGCACTCGCACCGCGCCGGAAATGACTCCCATCTCAGTAACTAGCATCCACAGCGCCGCGCCGACGTTTGGTCCTCGAAACCACGAGCCCAAGTAGCGGGCACCTCCCTGAATGCAGCGCGCGTATAGGGCGCCATGGCTCGCGTGCAGCGCGTCGAAGAGTGAGTTAGCAACCTTGAGGTACTCGGTTCGGTCGCTCTCGTGAAAATACGGAGTCACATATTGCCCCCGCCACGTAATCAAGATTCCGGACGCGGCGTTGGGGTTCACCGTGGCAAGGGGCTCTTTTGAAATGAGCACGGCCGCTTGTTGAGCATCCGTCTGATTCAGCATAGGCGTATCCGCAGCGTGATGGGTTCTTTCGATGCCGTCGGAGCGAAGCTGAAAATAGTCGTTTAGTGGCGCAGCCGTGGGGAGCAGATCGTTTTCAGCGCTCACCAGACTCAGCTCAACCACCCATCCGTCGATGTCCAAAGGTGTTACTGTGCCGCCTTGTTGAATGCGAGTCACCGTGCGTAGGCAGCTCTGATCGTCGAGGGCCTGCTTTTCTACCAACTTTGTCGACGGACTCTGGATTCCGTGACTCAAGTGCGCACCTTTTTTCGACCAGGTGCTCGAGGTCGTTGGCTGATGGGGTGTCAGGTATCGAAAGGCCATCCACGCTCCAAACGCAACAATGGCAAGCGTTGGGAGCAGTTTGGCCCAAGCAACCCAACCCGCAGCGGAGCCGGACTCTCGCGAAGCAGCGCGGCGAGCTCGGGACAAGTCGCGAGCCAATCGTTCCGCCAGAGATTTCAACTCTGCCGGGCTCAGCACAGCTTTCGAGGCATCGACTTCGGTCAGCCTCACCTCAACGGTGGGGCCATTCCCGATCAACCATACCAAGCGGCTCTCGACCTCGACTCTGCCGGCTACACCATATCGCCCGAGTATCTCGGTCGTTTTCGTGCCCAGCTCGGCTCGCCAATCCGTGGTATTCACAGCCCGACTGGAGAGACTAATACAGAAGCGCCCACATGAGCAAGTACGCTCTATCTGACGCTTCTTATCTGGAGTGACTCGGACTATGTTCTCGGCGCAAACGCCTTCAACCGGCTAACGTAGGAATGCAAATGGACCGCCCGCTGATCTTAATTTCGAATGACGATGGGTTTCGGGCGGCAGGTTTGCTGCGACTGCGTGAGTCACTGAGCAAGATTGCCGATGTGATAGTGTGCGCGCCGGAGTCTGAACAGAGCGCAGCAAGCCATGCCCTGAGCCTGCACCGACCATTGCGATTGAAGCAACATGAGGCGGGCTTGTTTTCCGTCGATGGCACGCCTGCGGACAGTGTCTACGTGGCGCTGTTCTCCGGTACACGAATCTTGCCGCGCGTCCCGGACCTGGTCGTGTCTGGGCTCAACCATGGTGTCAATTTGGGCGATGACGTGTTCTACAGTGGCACGGTGGCGGCTGCGCGTGAAGGCGCTTTGCGCGGGGTTCGCGCGATGGCGCTGTCAGTGGACGCGACCGACTCACTGTCAGCAGCTGCTGATTGGACAACACGATTCGTGCTTCGCTTGCTCGCGCGCTCGAGTGAAGAACCATTCCTCTACAATATCAACTTTCCACCGGGTGTCGCTTGGCCAGTGGCTTTTACTCAACTCGGGCGACGTTCGTATCACGACGAAGTTGAGTTTCGTCGCGATCCAAGAGGTCGCGAGTACCTATGGTTGGGTGGACCGCCAGGGACTCGCCACGACCGTATTGAAGGTACGGACACCGCCGCATTTGACGCGGGAGCCGTAGGTATCACCCCTCTTTCCCTGTCACTATGGTCAGTACGGGAAGCAGAACGTATGCAGCAAATGCTGGAAGGATTTGCCTAACAATCGAGCGACTAGTGCTCGGTGAATGTGGTAGTTTGCCGAGGTCATGCCAACCAGAAAACGCGGCGGCCTCCTCGATCCCAAACACAGCCCCGCAAGACGGGGACCGACCCCACGCGGCGTTGCGCGTGATATCGTATCGAGCTCCCCAACCGCAACCGACTATCATTCCAGTAGTGAGTGGCCTGCATTCGATCGCATCACTTACCTGAGATCATTGGTCCGCGATATTGCCAACTTTCCCAAACCAGGGATTCTTTTTCGCGACATTACTCCACTACTCGCCGACCCCAAGGCGTTCCACATGGTGATTGATACATTGGCGGAACAATTCATTGGCGACCACATCGATGCGGTAGTTGGCATCGAATCTCGAGGTTTCATTTTTGGGGGTGCTTTGGCGGCGCGGCTCAATGCGAGTTTCGTACCTGTGCGAAAGCCTGGCAAATTGCCCTACAGAGTCGATCGTGTGAGCTACTCACTCGAATACGGTGAAAACGAACTCGAGATGCATCGCGATTCACTGCCTGAAGGTACGAGCGTCATCGTGATGGACGACTTGTTAGCAACTGGTGGTACTGCAGCGGCCGCGGCTGAGCTGGTGCACCGACAGGGCGCGTACGTGGCGGGTTATGCGTTCGTTCTCGAGTTGGAATCGCTAAGTGGTCGGGACCGACTACTACCCACGCCGGTGTGCTCTTTGATTCGATACGACTGACCGAGCTGGCCCGGCTGGAAAGCCTCCTCGTCGAATGGCGCTCGGATTGGTAAGGCGGTCGTGCTGCTTGCTTGCACGAAGTTGAACCGCGAGTACGTAGCCGCTGTCTCCCATGGCTGAACCGGATCCGTTCGAAGGCGTGGCGGCGCACGAAGAGATCCAGCTTCGCGTCGCGCGCCTGGGCGCGCATTTCGGCAACGTCTCGGGCGGTGACTCAGAGCTACTGAATCTGTGCGACCGTGAATTGGTTGCCCTGCGCGAACTGTGGCGGCAACGACCCGAGGGGTTCACCAACCACGACATTGAGTTCCTCAAAGAATTGGGCGAGTCGCTAAAAAGAGCGCAACGAAAAACGCGAACGTCCGATGTCGATGTCGTGCAAGATTCAAGACTCAATCATGGAGATCCTCAAGCCGTACTCAAGAGCGTGTTCGGCTATTCGCAATTTCGCCCAGGGCAACGTGAGCTCATCAATGAAGTGTTGGCCGGGCGGGACGCGGTGGGCATTATGCCTACCGGAGCTGGAAAATCGCTTGCGTACCAAATTCCAGCCCGAATGATGAGCGGAACGACACTAGTTGTAAGCCCTCTCATTGCGCTCATGAAGGACCAGGTTGACGCGCTCAACGACGTGGGGCTCAATGCAACCTTCATCAATTCGAGCCTAACCGTTCAGGAGCGTCGAGACCGCATCGAGCGAGCTTGTGCCGGGGAATACAAGCTACTCTATGCGGCTCCCGAGGGCCTCGAGGCGTCGGTTGGGCACGCACTGACGCGCGTCAAGCTGAGTCTTTTGGCGGTCGATGAGGCGCATTGCATCAGCCAGTGGGGGCATGACTTTCGTCCAGCGTATCGGAACCTGGCTGGCTTCAAGCAGCGTTTTGGCAATATTCCAGTGTTGGCACTGACGGCGACTGCCACGACCGAGGTGACTCGCGACATCGTCGAGCAGCTTGGTATCGAGCGGGCCACTCTATATCGGGGGTCGTTCTATCGCAGCAATCTCAACCTCTTTGGTATTGGCAAGGGAGCCAGCGCCGAGAGCGGCCGCAAGAGTCCGTCTGTACGCGAAGCCATCGCTCGGCTCGTGGTTGAACGCGAGCACGACAGCGGCATCGTATACTGCCTGTCTCGTAAGTCCACGGAGGCACTCGCGCAGTACCTGCGCGACCGAGGTGTCAAGGCGAGCGCTTATCACGCCGGCCTAGAATCGGGTGATCGGTCTCGAGTACAAGATGCATTTGCGCGAGACGAGATTGACGTCGTGGTGGCGACAATCGCGTTTGGGATGGGGATCGACAAATCCAACGTACGGTACGTGATTCACCGGGACATGCCGCGTTCCATGGAAGGTTACTATCAGGAGGTTGGGCGCGCCGGTCGCGATGGCCTACCGAGCGACTGCATCCTATTTTATTCATGGGCAGAAGTGAAGGCCTACGACAAGTTTGCCGAGTCCGCACCGGACACGATTGCCGAGCGGATGCGGAGCCAAGCGCGTGAGATGTTCCAATTTGCCAGCGGTCATGGGTGCCGTCATCAACGCTTGGTGCGGTACTTTGGTGATGTCATCGGTGACTGCGGGACCCATTGTGACCAGTGCAGTCCGCGCAACGTCCTTGCGGTGACCAAGCCTACCCGTGCGAAATCGACTAGTCCCATTAGGTCCGAGAGTCCGTTGATGCAGGGCCCGCAAGACGCAACGCTGCTACAGGAACTCAAGGCACTGCGGCGCGCGCTCGCCGAAGAGAAAAGTGTGCCCGCCTATGTGGTGTTCAGTGACGCCACGTTGCTTCAAATGGTGGTGCAACGCCCGAGTACGGACGAGGAGTTCCTGTGCGTGTCTGGAGTTGGCCCCACCAAACTGGAGCGCTACGGGCAGGCGTTTCTCGAGCTTCTCAACCAACACTCAGCTCGCTGACGGCATTCGACTGAATTCGTGGCAAGGTATTCCTCGAAGAGTCAGATGCGCCAGCCGTCCCAACTGGGGCAGAATATTCATCCCATCTTGACGGGGTTTGACCTAGCCGAAGGCCAGTCATGTCGGATGTCCTTGAATGGTCCGGCACGGAGCACAAACATTGGTCGCGTGCGCGCTCGTCCCCAATCTCTGGTCCAGGTTCTTGCGGTAGCGACCCTTGTGTATGGCTGTCGTGGGCGGCACTCTTCCGATCAGGATGCAGGGAGTGATACGCCCCCAGTGGGTGACGCTGCCAGCGAGACGTCTTCAACTGGTGCCCCGGATGTGCACGCGCCAAAAGACGCGCCGATGCTCGCCGCAACCGCGCTCGCCGCGACGATCTACAAGCTACCCAATACTCAGTCGCGCAAACTCGGTTACGTGCGCCTGGGCGGGCAGGTGCGGCGCGACCCCTCTCCAACGACGGGCAACGGATGCCAAGGGAGTTGGTATCGCGTCTACCCCACGGGCTATGCGTGCACGGACGAATTCACTATGGACCTGGACGCGCCCTTGGTACGTGCCACTGCCAAGGGGCCCGATCTGTCAAAGCCGTTACCCTACAAATACGGGTTCATTCGTGCAACCTCACCCCAGTACCTTCGAGTTCCGTCGCACGCCGAGCAAGAGAAGAGTGAAGTGCAGCTTGCCGAACATCTTGACTGGTATCGCGCCCATGAGCACGAAGTCCAAACGGTTGTTCTGGGTGCCAATGACGTGGCTCTCGACGCTCGAGGCTATCCCACCAAGGACGCCAAGTTTCCGAGCGGGTATCGGCCGTCCACAGAACTTCACCTGGGTGAATTACTGGGGGGGAATACGGCGGACGATCCCATGCCATTTTGGCTTCAAGAGGGTCGCCGCCTCATTCCGAACGTATCGGGTTTCGACGTGCCGGCCTCGGCGTACTTTGCCAACCGGGTTCGGAGAAAGACAGGTCTATCATTCATCGGATCCTTCAATGCCAAGGACGCCGATTTCGAGCGTCGATTTGCGGTTACCGTCGATTTGCGCCTCATTCCGGCAACGAAGATCAAACCTGACGCGGGTTCGCAATTCCATGGCATCGAAGTAAAGCCCGAGATCGAATTTCCTCTCGCCTGGATCATCCGCAATGATGCCAAGACGTACAAACTGATCCGCGGCAAAGATGAAACGCATGTTGCTGAGCCGCTGCCCAAGCGAGTGGTAGTGCCGATTACGGGCGAAGGTCGATTGAAAGGGGGGCACCGCTACTATCAGACGCGTAAGGACAAGACACGTTGGTTGAACGTTGACGACATTAGTATCGTTGCTCTGCCACCAACTTGGCCGGAAGCCGCTGAACACGGTGAAAAGTGGATCGACGTCTCACTGAAGCAGCAGACGCTGACACTCTTTGAGGGCAAACGCCCGGTGTATACGACTTTGGTTTCAACCGGGCGCGATCGCCTGGGTGATCCGAAAACATCCTATGCCACGCCCCAAGGTACGTTTAAGTTGCGGAGCAAGCAGGTCGCTGCCGCCATGGACTCGGAAGCCGCTACTTTGGGCGATGAGGGGGAGGGGGGCAAGGGCTCGCGGCCGCGCGCCAAGCCACTTTCAGCGGACAAGCAAGCCACGATCGATCGGCTCTTGGCGGCTGAAAAAGCTGGCACGAAACTCAGCTCTGACGATCAACGGCGCCTGATGAACATCAAGAAAGGTCGTGATCCAGAGTACGGCGTTACGGAGCGGCGTGGTTCGACTGGTTTCGAATTACGCGATGTGCCGTGGATTCAATACTTTGCGGCCGGTTACGCATTGCACGGCGCGTATTGGCACGACTCCTTTGGCGTGCCGCGCAGTCATGGTTGCGTTAACATGGCGCCGATCGATGCCCGACTCGTTTTCTTCTGGACGAACCCACCCGTGCCCGAGGGTTGGCAGGGCATCAACATCGGGTCAGACGTGGGAGAGGGGACCAGTGTGGTCATTCGAGAGTGACCCAACGGGCCGACCATTGGCACGCGTCGCTCAACGCGCTATCTCCAGGAGTCCATGGGAGTGTTGAGATTCAAGCTGTTCGGTTTTCCCGTGCAAGTCCAACCGCTGTTTTGGTTGGTGGCGTTTCTACTCGTGTCGGGCACCAAAGCCACGGTAGCGACACAGCTTGCCTACGCTGGGATCATTTTCGTGTCATTGATGGCCCATGAACTAGGGCACGCCCTAGCGGCACGCAGCGCCGGACAACAGCCTGAGATATCGATTCACGCTTTTGGGGGCCTGACTCGTTGGGTACCCAATCGACTCTTGTCTAGAGTTCGCCTCATCAGCATTACTTTGGCAGGGCCAGTTGCAGGCCTGCTCATGGCATTGGTCGGTTATCTGGCATTGCGCTTCTTACCAACTTCGACACTCAGACACGCCGCATCTGCTGTGGCGCTGCAAGATGTTCTTGGCATCCTCTTCCAGGTCAATTTGGTGTGGTCGCTAGTAAATCTCTTGCCCGTATTGCCCTTTGACGGTGGTCAATTGTTGGCGCACGCTCTCGGTCCCAGCCGACGCCAGCTGAGCGCCACGCTGTCCGCCCTATTTGGCATTCTGATCGCGGTTGGGTTCTGGTACGTGAAGTGGCGAGTCGCTGCCGTCATGTTTGGCCTGTCGGGCATCATGGAGTACCGGGTCATGGATCGAGCGCGTCGCGCAGCCCTTGCCATCACTCCCCAACAGATCGAACGTGCCATCAGCGAGGCGCAAAGCTCCTTGGACAATGGGGACGCCGGGCGAGCTTTGCAGTTGGTGCATATGGTGGGAGCGCTGCCTGCGACCGCGGAACAGCAGCGACGAGCCATGGAGCTTGGTGCGTGGGCTGCCTTGGCGCTTGGCGACCAAGCGGAAGCTCGGCACGCGTTACGCGTGCTCTCGCCCGGTCCGATCGATGCGCTACTTCAAGCAGCAGTACTCGAAACTCACGGCGATACCGAACGTGCTGTAGCTTGTCTCAGGCACGCGCGCGAATCCGGCGACACTCGGCCGCAGGTGGCGGCGTCTCTGGTGCGCGTTTTGCTCAAAGACGCTCGCTACGGTGAAGCAGCAACCGTCACCCAGCAGATCCTCGACGACGTGCCACCTGACGATGCCCGTCGTGTTGCACTAGAGGCGATGCAGGGCGGGCGCTCGCAACCGAGTGCAGAACTGTCGTGGGCACTCTTCGAACGCACGCATGACCCCAGCGACGCTGTGGCCGCGGCTCATGCGTTCTTGTCATTCAATGACCGCGAGCGAGCCACCCG
>CAZCNI010000039.1:0-9731 GCA_964499765.1 uncultured Polyangiaceae bacterium | reverse complement strand
CCGCAGCGATCACGCAATGGGAATCACACACGATGCCGTTTGCAGAACATAGGGTACCTCCGCTTTTCGTCTGCGCTTTGCTGTGCGCGTGGCCGCTGCCTGCCGGGTGCGGTGGGTCGGATTCATCTCGGGCCTCCAGCACCGCTGGGGGTGAGCTCGGCCTGGGTGGCGCGCTCACGGCCGGTGGCACCAGCTCAAGCGGGCTCACATCGTCAAGTGGCGCCACAGCCATCCCCAGTAGCGGCGCAACAGGTGGCAGCAATGCGCTCGGTGGCGACACTTCAACCGAGCGGAGTACTTCCATTGGCGGGGCGCCCGCCAGTTCAACAACCTCCTCGTTAACTAGCGGCGGGACGAATCAGACGGGCGGGGCGCCCAGCAGCGGTGGCATCACCGCAATCGGAGGATCGAAATCCATTGGCGGAACCTCGGGCATCGGCGGCAACAAGTCCACGGGCGGCACGCTGGCAACCGGCGGGATCGCGCCGAGTGGCGGCAAGACCACGGGCGGATCCTATGCCGCGGGAGGCACTCAGAACCCGGGGGGCACGCCAAGCACCGGGGGCACGCCAAGCACGTCGACGGATCTCTGTTCCGGCGCGGCACAAGTCATTACCGTGGATTCCCAAGGCAGTGGGCAATACAAGACCATTCAGTCTGCCATTGACTCGATACCTAGCAACAACACACAGGTCATACAGGTCAATGTCAAGGCCGGCACCTATGCCGAGCAAGTAACGATCAGCAAACCGTTCGTGTGTCTCGTGGGAGAGAGCACCACGGCAACGACCATCACGCACACCGCAGGCACGAGCATCACCACTGGCGGAACCGTAATGGTCAACGGCAACGATTTTTCCGCTCGCAACATCACGTTCGAAAACAGCGCTAGCAATGGCGCGGGGCAAGCGGTTGCACTGATGGCCAAGGGCAGTCGGCAGCAGTTCCGCGACTGCCGATTCGTGAGTTACCAAGACACGCTCTATACCAATACGGGAACCCAGTATTTCAAGGACTGTTACATCCAGGGCGATACGGACTACATCTTTGGCGACGCAACAGCAGTGTTCGAGAATTGCACGATGAACAACGTTGCCGAAGGTACGGCTGTAACCGCACCGCGAACGCCTCAATCAACCCAGTTTGGACTCGTGTTCCTTGGGGGCTCACTCACGGCCAATCCAACCACCTCGACAGTGCGCTCGAATCACGTTTATCTAGGGCGACCCTGGGGACCCTACGGCGCAGTGGCTTTTCTCAACGTCAGCATGGGTGCTCACATCAACTTGGACGGCTGGACCACGATGAGTGGCAACGATCTCACGAATGTGCGGTTCTACGAGTACAAGAGCACGGGTGCTGGAGCGGACCCCACCAATGCTACTCGCGTCAATCGCCAACTCTCGGGCTCAGATGCCGCCCAATACACGGTTGCGAATGTTCTGAAACCGTGGGTACCTAGCTTTAGCCATTAGCACCATTTATCCGCTGGAAGAGTGGAGCACCTACACCTGAAAATGCTCCAGCACTGACGGCGCCAATGATGGCTTGTGGCTCGGCGACTTGTTGGCTTCAAGATACGCGAGCGCGGCGCCGATCGCTTCGATGGTGCTCGATCCGCTTGCCTTGCGCTCTGGAAACACTTGGTCTGGATCAAGATGGTCGAGCGCGCCGGCAGAGCGAAGCCCATCGAGCAGATCAGCGCGTACCCCGCAGAGTATCACTCGAATGCCTTCTGTTTTCATGCGGCGTAGAAAGTTGTCGATCTCATGCATACCAACGGCATCCGGGTTCCGGAGACGTTTGACGCGAAACACAATGACACGCGCGCCGGCCAATGCGCGTTCCTCGAACCAGTTTAGATGCTCATTGAGCGCAAAGCTCGAACCAAAGAACAGCTCCCCCTCGAGACCAAACAATAGCAGCTGCCCGTCGGCGGGCTCATCGTCGCGCCGCTCACGCACCACCCCTTTTTCAGTGACTACGAACTCGGTGCGCGTCATGCGTCCAGCGCGAGGCACGGCCAAAAGAAACGACGCCACCACCCCAATCAGAATGCAGAACTCTACGGAGATACCAACGGCAGCGATGGCAGTAGTCAGCACGATGAACGCATCGAACTTAGTGGCTTTCAGATGGAATGGTAGTGCCTTCCAATCGATCATGCCCACGGCCGTGACCATCAGAATCCCAGCCAACGCCGAGCGTGGGATGAATCGAGCGTGGGCCGCAAATACGAGTGTGATGAGGGCAACAGCAGCTGCCGACCAGACACCAGACCATTGTGAGTGCGCACCTGCTTGCTGGTTGATAGCGGAACGTGTCAAAGAGCCAGAACCAGGGATGCACTGAAAGAAGCTACCCGTGAGGTTGGCGAGACCCTCGCTCAAGCACTGCTGATTCAGATCCAACTTCTGCCCGGTCTGACTCGCAATGTGTTTGGCCATCGCCAGGGCTTCGAGCAACCCCAGTGCGGCAATGGCGAGCGCGCTTTCCGACAACGAGCCGAGGTACTGCAGCGGAATGTGCGGAAGCTCAAATGACGGCATCTTGTTGGGAATGGCACCCACCACGCGCACACCCAGTTGATCGAGGTGCCACCTGCTGACGACGAATCCCGCAATGATGACGGTGATCAGTAGCTCGGGCAGCAGCGGCATCCGCAGTCGCTTCTTCAGGTATCGAAGGCCAATGACCATCAACATCGCACCCACGCCAACTGCAGTTGTAGCCAGGTGCGGGGTACCTCCTGCGGACCAGGTGTGCCAGGTACGCACCAGAAAATGTTCATGGCTGCTACCTGCAAACTTCCACCCGAAAAGATTGCGTGTTTGGTCGATGACCAGAAGAAAACTCGCGCCAGTGGTGAAACCCAAGACAACCGAGTGCGAAATGAAACGCGTTAGATCGCCCAGGCGGAGGAGCGTGATGATGGTTTGAAAACCCCCGATCAGCAACGCCAGTGTAACAGCCCCCGCCAACTTCAGCTCGGGCGGCACGGGTGCTAGCGCACTGAGAACAGCGATGGAGATTACGTTGGTGGGTCCGTTGATGAGCTGCTTTGAGGAATCGAATAGCGCACCCACGGCCGTCATCACGACGGCCGTGTAAAGGCCATAATGCGCCGGAACGCCAGCAGCGATGGCGTAGGCCATGGCTTGTGGCACGGCGACAGCCGCTACACTCAAGCCCGCTAGCAGATCTGCTCGCGCATCGAGAAACGAGTAATGTCGAAGCGAGTCAATTGCCGGGACCTTCCTGCAAATGAAGCGCGCGAGGGGGTGAGCGGGCAGTGTATGAGGCATGATAGCGCGAGTTGGCGGTCGTAGCATGCGTCGTGGAATGCCGACGAGGGAAGGCCTCATCACTGCTTTGCAGCAATCGACTGCTGACACCAGCCCCCATTCAATTCAGGTGCGACACGGTCTTCGGCAAGGTCGTAACTAATTGTTACGAATCGGATCCGACGTTGAATGAAGTTTGTAATGTGGACGCAAGTGTGACTGCCGTTTGGAACTGTCATGCTGCGGCCTACAGCTCCCGCTCAAGAACGTAGAGCCCATCAAATAAGATGGTCGAAACCCGTGACAGGCGCTGGCAGTGACCTAAGATGCGACGGAGGTTGAAGGAACCAGGCGGAATTGGCCCATTCCGTGGGGCCTGGAGCCCTGGCATGGATTCTGCTGGTTGCAGCGTCGCTGGAGCGCCCACCGAATAGTTCGGGTTCACCGTTTATCGCTTGCTGACGATGTGCGGCAAGGCGCCCCGCCAAACGTCCACTGGAGAGTCCTCATCGTGACTAAAAAGCGTTCTCTGCCGATGCTCAACGAGCTCAAAGGCGGTCCTTGGCCGAGCTTCGTGGATGAAATTGAAAAGAGCGCTGACGTTCCGATGACCAATGATCTGTTGGGGATCCTCGAGCGCTCGTACGAAGATCGGATTGGACACTGGAAGCACGGCGGTCTGGTCGGTGTAAAGGGATACGGCGGTGGCGTTATTGGCCGCTACAGCGATCTGCCGGAAGAATTTCCCGAGGCCGCTGAGTTTCACACCATTCGAGTCAACCCACCCGCAGGCTGGTTTTATACGTCTGATGTTATCCGGCAACTCTGCGACATCTGGGAACGCCACGGGTCAGGCCTGACGAATTTTCACGGTGCGACGGGTGACGCCGTTCTCCTGGGTGCAAAAACCAGTGAACTTGAACCCGCTTTCAATGAATTGCTCGCAGCTGGTTTCGACCTGGGCGGGTCAGGTTCGGCGCTTCGTACGCCAAGCTGTTGTTGCGGACAAGCCCGCTGCGAATGGGGCTGTTTCGATACGTTGGCAGTGACTTACGACCTCACCCAAACATTTCAAGATGAACTACATCGCCCAGCGTTTCCTTACAAATTCAAGATAAAGGCCTCGGGTTGCCCCAATGACTGCGTTGGCGCCATTGCTCGCTCAGATCTCTCGATCATTGGAACGTGGCGCGATGATATCCAAATCAACGAGGAAGCCCTGGCAGAGTACGTGGCAGCCGGCGAACCCGATATCGCCAACGACGTAGTGACCCGCTGCCCTGCACGCTGTATGCGCCTTAGCGACGGCAAGCTAACAATCGACAATGATGACTGCGTGCGCTGCATGCACTGCATCAATGTGTTGCCCAAAGCCCTGTCGCCGGGCAAGGACCGAGGCGCCATGCTGCTAGTCGGGGGTAAGGCGCCCATCATGGGCGGCGCGCTGCTGTCTTCCGTGCTGGTTCCCTTCATCAAGATGGAGCCGCCTTATGAAGACATCAAGGAGCTACTGAACGCAATTTGGGATCTGTGGGCGGACCACGGTAAGAGCCGCGAACGCGTGGGTGAATTCATCCAACGCATCGGTCTTGGAAACTTCCTCGAGCAGATTGGTCTCGAACCCCAACCTGAGATGGTGACCCATCCAAGAACCAATCCTTACATCGCTCTGACCGAGAGCGACGACGCCGAGAAGTGGTCGAAGGACCATGCAGAGTCATGAGGCAACGTCTTTCCGTAGCGCGATCATGAGAGGCCTAGCAGATGGTTTCTGAAGTAGTCAAACGCAAAACAGATATTGGTCCCCCCAACTATCAACGATTTTTGCCGCCGATCATCCAGCGCAACTATGGCAAGTGGCGTTATCACGAGATCCCGCGACCCGGCGTTCTAGTGCACGTATCTGAGTCTGGTGAGCGATTGTACAGCGTGCGCGCCGGTTCTCCTCGCCTGCTCAGTACGAAGACACTGCGGTTATTCGCGAGCATTGCCGATGAGTTCTCCGAGGGTTTCTTTCGTTTCACGAGCCGCAACAACATCGAGTTTTTATTGGCCGATGAATCGCGCGTCGAGCCACTGATCGTACGGCTCGAAAGTTCGGGCTACCCCGTGGGCGGCACCGGACCCGCCATCACGAACATCGTGCACACACAGGGTTGGGTGCACTGTCACTCAGCTGCCTCGGACGCTTCGGGCGTGGTGAAGTCAGTAATGGACGAACTTTACCCGTACTTCGGATCCATGCGTCTGCCGGCTCGCGTTCGCATCGCGTTCGCTTGCTGTCTGAACATGTGTGGCGCAGTTCACTGCTCGGACATTGCAATCCTTGGCTTGCACCGAAAGCCGCCTAAAGTCAATCACAACACACTGCTGAAAACCTGTGAGGTCCCCACCACGATTGCTTCGTGCCCTACCGGCGCGATCCGACCTGCCATGGTCAACGGGGTGCAGTCAGTCGAGGTCATCAAAGAACAGTGCGTCTGTTGCGGCAATTGCTATACGGTCTGCCCCTCGATGACGATGAATGACCCTGCCGACGGCGTCTCCATCTGGGTTGGCGGCAAGGTCTCCAATGCCCGGCACGAACCCATGTTCACGAAGTTGGCAATTCCGTTCTTACCGAACAATCCGCCACGCTGGCCCGAGGTTACCGAAGCGGTAAAGCATTTGGTCGAGCTCTACGCTGCCAATGCCCGCAACTATGAACGAATGGGCGAATGGATCGAACGCATAGGTTGGCCCAAGTTCTTCAGGTTGGCGGAGATTCCATTCACCAAGGCGCACATTGATGACTTCACGCATGCCGGAGAGACGTTCAAGCGCTCCACGCAGGTAAGACGCTCGCCCGCTTGGGGCTGAGGAGGATGTAGCAATGAGTGATGTAACGGCGACTGTGGTAGCAGATGCAATGTATGAACTCGTCAAGGAGTGCCAGGGCAAGCGGCAGTTGAAGCCAACTGACCTCACCAAGGCCATGCTGGAACGCTTTGGCGGCGATTGTGACAAGGCACTATGCAAGGGGGCGATACGGCTCCTAATTGACGACGACCGATGCATTTACTCGTACCTCGGCGGCAGCTACATCGTGTTGCCGCCCCAGGCTTGAGCGCATGGCACTTCTGAAAAGGAACGATAACGTAAGACCACTTCGCGCACGCTCTAGCTCAAGTCCGGGCGCAGGCGTCTCCGGGCTTCGGCCTGTCCCCGTCAAGAAGGCCAGCCTTTGCGCCATGGGCTGCTTGGCAGGAACCGATGTGCGAACCGTTGTATCATTGCTCGCGCAGCACGAGAAGCTGGGGCTGACGCAAGATCAGGCGTCTGCACGCGCCTGGCACCTGCTGGTTGAGACTAACCCATTCCCCGCCATCACCGGTAGAATCTGCCCACACCGTTGCGAAGAAGGTTGCAGCCGTCACGGTAAAGACGGCGGCGTGGCCGTCGGAGATATCGAGCGCTTCCTAGGTGATTGGGCGATCGAACAGGGGCTGAAGCTCCCTACCTGTGCGCCGCAAGATCGGCACGGTGAAAAAATTGCCATCATCGGGGCCGGACCTGCCGGGCTTTCATGCGCCTACCAGCTCGTCCGGCGCGGCTACGCACCCACGATTTTCGAAAGCATGCCCGAGCCCGGGGGCATGCTGCGTTACGGTATTCCGGAATACCGATTGCCGGCGCGCATACTAAAGGCCGAGATTCAGCGCATTCTTGGCCTCGGCGTCGAACTTCGTAAGAGTACGATGATCGGTCGGGACGTGACTCTCGATGAACTGCGACGGAACTATCGAGGCGTGTTCATCGCGCCTGGTGCTGGCGCTAGTCGAGCGATTGAAATACCAGGGTCAGACGGGCCCGGTGTCTATCAGGCAATTGGCTTTCTGCGCGACGCCGCGCGAGGTCAGCCTCCACAGACAGGCATGAACGTCATCGTGCTCGGTGGTGGCAACACTGCAATCGACGTAGCGCGAGTGTGCGCTCGTTTGCTCGGGCCCGACGCCGTCATAACCCTTATGCGCCGCAGAAACGAGCTGGTCGATGCCGAACTGCAAGATGCGATGGACGAAGGCGTCCATGTGGAGCTTAGGACCACTCTCAACGAAATCATTCGCGACGCATCCGGCAAGGTGGTTCGCGCTATAGCGCAACGCGTTGATATGGGAGAGAAGGACGAGCGGGGCTATTGCAAGATGATTCCGATCCCGGGTGCCGACTTCGAGTTAGCAGCTGATTCGGTCGTACTCGCGCTTGGACAGAAGCCGGACATCAAGAGCCTCGGCACCAGCCAAGACATGAACCTCGAGGCGGACGCAACCGGCAAGACTCAGACAGCCGGCATCTGGCGCGGCGGAGACGCAGTGGCCCCAAGTTTTGCGGCACTCGTTATAGCTCAAGGGCGCCAGGTCGCACTTTCCATCGACGCCGACTTGCGCGGCTCACTTCCACCACCGTCACTGAATCTGCCAGCGGTAGACCCGAAGCGGCTCAAGCTCGATTTCTACGAGCCGCGTGCCCGTCTTGAGCGCCGGGTTGCTCCCGCCCAAGTCCGCATTGCCGACATGCAGGTTGAAGTGGAGTTGGGTCATAGCGCTGAGGAAGCATTCAATGAAGCCAGTCGGTGCCTGTCTTGCGGCAGTTGCTTTGGCTGCGAGCGCTGCTGGATGTTCTGCACTCCCGGCTGCATGAAACGCCTACCGGAGGCTTCACTCGGTAACTATTTTAGCATTCAACTCGACAAGTGTGACGGGTGTCGCAAATGTGTCGATGAATGCCCCTGCGGCTTTCTCGAGATGAGTTAGGAACCGTTGAGTGGCCGTGTTTCAATTACCTAGAGTCGTCATCGCCGGCCTTTCCGGAGGCTCGGGCAAGACCCTGATTTCCACCGGCCTCGCGCGGGCTCTGAGCAACCAGGGCGCGAGAGTGGCGGTTTTCAAGAAGGGTCCCGACTTCATCGACACCGCCTGGCTCAGCGCTGCTGCTCGAACTCAAGCCCACAACCTCGATACGTTCCTGGCCCCGAGCATCGAACCGGTAAGGTCGCTTCAGAAACAAGCCGACGATGAGATTGCCATTATCGAGGGCTGCCGCGGCCTGTTCGATGGCTTTGATGTGCAAGGAACGCACAGTACGGCAGAGCTGGCCAAGTTGATTCAGGCGCCGGTCGTTCTGGTGCTCGACGCAACCAAATCCACGCGTACGCTGGCAGCGCTCGTGCTCGGTTGTATGGCTCTGGACCCAAAGCTGAACCTTGCCGGTGTCATATTGAATCGAGTCGGCACTCCCCGGCAAGAGCAGTTGATTCGCGAAGCAATCGAATTTACCACGCACATTCCAGTCCTTGGGGCGCTTCCAAAACTCGGTGAAGAACACCTGCCCTCACGCCACCTGGGACTAGTGCTTCCCGCTGAACGGCAAGACTGTGAAGAGGCCCTAGAAGCCATGAGCGCGGCGGTTACGACTCATGTTGATTTGATGTCGTTGCGGCGCGTGGCCGAAAGTGCACCCGCATTGCACGCTTGCCCAGAAGCAGAGGTCGTGTCCGCAACGCCGAAGAGCCGTGGTTCATCAGTGCGCATCGGTGTTCTGCGTGATGCGGCTTTTTGCTTCTACTACGCGGAAAACTTGGCGGCTCTCGAGACCGAGGGAGCCACGCTGGTCCCCCTATCACCACTCACTGATCGTATAATTCCTGCAATCGACGCGCTCTATGCCGGCGGCGGCTATCCCGAGGAGTTCGCACAGTGGCTGTCAGATAACGTTCTGTTTCGCAGCGCGCTCGCCGAACGAATTCGTCATGGCTTGCCCGTGTGGGCCGAGTGCGGTGGCCTAATGTATCTATCGAAGGCCATCGAGCGCGCCAGCAGTCATTGGCCCATGGTGGGGGCACTGCCGTTCGCCGTGGAACACACCAAGCGTCCCCAGGCTCACGGCTATGTGGAAGCAGTGGTCGATACTGCCAATCCATTCCTAGCATTGGGCACGCGGTTACGAGGCCACGAGTTTCACTACTCGCATTTCAAGCCATCCGGCGCACCCATGAACACGGCCCTTGCCTTGGAGCGCGGCGTTGGAATTTCTGCGGGCCGCGACGGGGTCATAGTGAATCGAGTCTTTGCTAGCTACATGCACTTGTTCGCGCCGGGTGTACCGGACTGGGCCAAGTCATTCGTTCGCGTGGCACGTGAAGTACAAGTCAACGACACGATAGTGATCACTGATACGGATCGAGGAGATAATCATGGCAAGCATTGCAGTAGGCGATCAGAACATCGAGGTCGACGAGGATGGGTTCATTCAGGAACCTGACAGGTGGACTGAGAGCGTGGCAAAAGTTCTCGCCGAGACCGAGGGTGTGAGTGAGCTCACGGAGAGGCACTGGCAGCTCATCAACTATCTGCGCGACTATTACAAGAAGTTCGGCATCGCGCCGATGATTCGCAAGATGTGCAAAGA
>CAZCNI010000038.1:0-9786 GCA_964499765.1 uncultured Polyangiaceae bacterium | reverse complement strand
TTTGAACCTCCGACCTTCGGGTTATGAGCCCGACGAGCTACCAGACTGCTCCACCGCGCGTCAGAGGGGGCAGATGATACTGGTGGGTTGTGATCTGTCAAGGTAAGTGATTCCAAGTGGGAGCAAGACCCCCAAAATATCCGTGTGCCGTACGGAGCCTCCAGGCCGCGGACTGCGCGCCAAACTGAATCGCCGCGGTTTTGCGTGGATTTGAACGTCAACGGAACGTAGACCACCCACCACAAACGATGGGCTGCCGAGCTGCCGGACGGTGACTTCGCGTTCATTGGCGCCAGGGAGAGCCCCCATTTGCAGCCATGTGTGGGGCCGGTCGGTCCCGCATTGTCGCCGCCCACTCGAGTCTGCGTTAGGTTTCAACGCGTGTCTTCAATCCGCCACTCACGGCCCGCATGAACCAGCAGGTCTATCTCGACAATCACGCAACCACGCCGATGGATCCGCGCGTGCTCGAAGCCATGCTGCCGTATTTCACCGAGCACTTTGGCAATGCAGCAAGTCGATCCCATGCCTTTGGTTGGCAGGCGAACAACGCCGTTGTAGGTGCTCGCTCCGCGATCGCCAAAGCGATCGGTGCGCAGAGCGGTGACGAGATCGTGTTTACCTCGGGCGCGACTGAATGCAACAACCTCGCGATCAAAGGTGCGCTCGAGTACTATTCTGCAAGAGGCAATCACGTCATCACCACGGCCATCGAGCACAAGAGCGTGCTGGACACGGTAAGACGCCTTGCCACGCGTGGCATGCAAACCACGATCATTGAAGTCGATTCGCTCGGTCGCGTGGATCCGGCGCGGATTGCCGCGGCTCTCACACCGCAAACCGTGCTCGTTAGCGTGATGCTGGCCAACAATGAAGTGGGGACCATTCAGCCCATTGCTGAGATTGGGTCGTTGCTTCACTCTCACGAGGTGTTATTTCACGTGGACGCAGCTCAGGGCCTAGGCCGCGTCGAGTTCAACGTAAAGGAGATGGACGTGGACTTGGCGTCGCTCTCGGCACACAAGATCTACGGCCCCAAAGGTTGCGGTGCGCTTTACGTGCGGCGCAACCGTCCACGGGTGCGACTGGCGCCGCAAATGGACGGCGGTGGGCATGAACGCGGCATGCGCTCGGGTACACTGAATGTTCCCGGCATCGTTGGCTTTGGTCGCGCGTGTGAGTTGTTTAGGCAAGAAGGCACCCATGAGTACACGCGCCTGGCACACCTCCGCGACCGCCTGCAGTCGAAGTTGCAGCTAGCATTGCCCCGGGTTTCCGTGAACGGAGACGAAGCCAACCGCCTGCCGGGCAACCTGAACATGAGCTTTCACCACGTAGAGGGTGAAGGCCTGATGTTAGCGCTCAAAGACATAGCGCTCTCCAGTGGCTCCGCGTGTTCCAGCGACGAGCTAGCGCCCAGCTATGTGCTGGGTGCAATGGGCGTTGATCCGGCCATTGCGCACTGCTCGATCCGTTTTGGCATTGGCCGGTTCAACACCGAAGAGGAAATCGACTACGTTGCCGAGCGCGTGATCAGCGAAGTACGCCGCTTGCGCGACCTGTCGCCGCTCTGGGAGATGGTCGAACAAGGCATTGATCCAGCCAGTATTACTTGGGTTTCCGAATGACCGGGCTCGGCGACATTGACAGCCGTCAAACCGCGATGAAAATGCGTCCTGCCCGATGAAGTACAGCGAAAAGATTCTCGATCATAACTCAGCGCCGCGCAATGTCGGTACGTTGGATGTCAATGATCCTCAAGTGGGCACTGGCCTGGTTGGCTCACCGGCGTGTGGCGATGTGATGCGCCTGCAGATCAGGGTGGATGATGAAGGGCGGATCGAAGCAGCGCGCTTCAAAACCTTTGGCTGCGGTTCGGCAATTGCGGCCTCTTCCCTGGTGACCGAATGGGTCACGGGAAAGTCTCTCGAGGCCGCCGCGAGCGTCAAGAATGAGGCTATCGCGGAAGAGTTGAATCTTCCGCCGGTCAAGCTGCATTGCTCGGTGCTCGCCGAACAAGCAATTGAGCAAGCGATCGCCGACTATCGGCGCAAGCAAGCGGCACGCAAAGCAGACCAGGAGCCCCGTTAGTCAACGATGCCCGACGCATTCGATGTGCTTCATATCGAGCCGCAATTCGTTGTCGATCGGTCCGAGCTCGAGCGGCATCACCGGGCGTTGCTAGCCGAGCTGCACCCGAGCCGCCAGGCAACTGCACCTGCACCCGCACCCACGGATGCGCTCTTTGCCAAGCAAGGTGCTATTAACGCAGCGTACCAACAGCTAAGCGACCCGCTCACTCGCGCTGAGTTACTATTGACGCGCCAAGGGCTTTCGCTCAGTTCTGCCCAGTCGCCTGAACTGGTGGCTCGCATCTTCGAACAGCGGCAAGCCTTGGAACAAGCCGTGAGCATCCGGGATGCCAGCGCGGTTTCCAATTGTGTTGGTGCGTCGCGCGCACGACAGGCGCAGCTGCACAGCGCCCTTGCCACACACTTCCCCCAAGGCGCGGCAGTAACGCTGCGGCAGACCGCAGAAATTGGCCTCATTCTGCAAGAGCTCAGATACCTCAACAAACTAATTCAGCGCGGCGAGCAGGCACTGGATGACCTCGAGTAGTCGCAGAGCCATTGGCATTGACCTGGGCACCACCAATTCGCTGGTGGCTTGGGTCACTGACGGCCACTCAGTGCTCGGAACCGATGATGCCGGTTCATCGCTGGTGCCCAGTGTGGTCTTCTATGCCGACGACGGCCGCGTGCTGGTGGGCAGCGTGGCCGAGCAGTGCGGCACGCAGCAACCCGAGCGAGCGATCTATAGCGCCAAGCGGTTCTTGGGACTCGAACACAGTGAAGCCAAAGCCCAGCCCTTGCTCGGCCAGCGCCTGGCGGAACCCAGCAACGAAGAAGAATCGCGTACGGTGCGCTTCGATGTGGGCGACCGCAAAGTCACGCCAACAGAAGTGAGCGCTGAGATCCTGCGCCAACTCGTGGAGCGTGCCCGGCAACCCTCCGCGCTGGAACTTGGGTTGGTCGTGATCACGGTGCCCGCTTACTTCGACGACACGCAACGGCAGGCAACGCGCGATGCGGCTCGGCTGGCTGGGCTCGAGCAAGTGCGACTGTTGAACGAACCCACAGCGGCGGCTTTGGCCTACGGACTGGGGCAAAGAACCAATGGTCTTTACGCCGTGTATGACCTGGGTGGCGGCACGTTCGACATCAGCGTTCTGTGTCTCGAAGACGGCGTGTTCCAAGTCAAAAGCACCGGTGGCGACACCGCCTTGGGCGGCGACGACATTGACAAGGCAATCGGCGGCCTATTGCTGCAAGCCCTAGGGTTTTCCGCTGAACTGCTCGGGCCAGCAGCGGTGCGGACCGTGCTGCAGCAAGCGCGCGCTCTCAAGCACCAACTCACCCACAAAACCACGGCGGCGATTCAATTAATGCACGTCAATGGCACTGAGACAAACTTCGAGCTCAACCGCCATCAACTGAAGCAATTGGCTTATCCCCTGCTCGAACGCACGGGAAAGACCGTGCGGCGAGCGCTTCGCGACGCCAACGTACAAGCCTGCGACTTGAACGGCGTAATTTTAGTGGGCGGAACCACGCGCATGCCCTGCGTAGCAGACTTCGTGCGCGACCTTCTCGGGCAAAAACCCCTGGCTGGGATTGATCCGGACTGCGTGGTGGCCCAAGGTGCCGCCCACCAGGCAGATCTACTGCAGAACCGCTCTGATTCAGTGTTGTTGCTCGATGTTCTACCACTTTCGCTCGGCATCGAAACCATGGGGGGCGGCTTTGAGCGCTTGATCAACCGCAACACGCCCGTGCCCACCGCAGCGCACACGGTATTCACTACGGCGGCGGACGATCAGACCGGCTATGAGATCCATGTGTTGCAGGGCGAGCGCGAAATGGCCTGCAATTGCCGTTCGCTGGCGAAATTCGTACTCCGGGGGATCCCTCCCCTGCCCGCCGGCAAGGCACGCCTACAGGTGTCGTTTTGCGTTGATGAGAGTGGTCTACTGACTGTGCAAGCGAAGGAGCTCACCTCAGCGATTGTGCAAGTGGTTGAGGTGCGACCCACACGGGGACTGAGTCGCACTGAGGTCGATCGGATGATCGTCGAAACGCTCGAGAACCGAGAAACTGACGCTGAAACGCGGCGACTCACGGAATTCCGGGTCCATTCCCGGGCTCTAATCGATGTAGTCAACCAAGCTCTAGCGGTTGACAGCGACCTATTGACGGACGCCGAGGCGCTCGAGATTAGGACCGGTGTGCAGCGCCTAAAGAAGGGCCTGCAGAGCGCCGAGCGCTCGCTGCTGCTCGAGCTGCTGCTCGAGGACTTGCATTCATTGACAGAACCGTTCAATGAGCGCAGAGTCAATCGGGCCATCATGCAGGTGGTAACGGGGCAAGATCTCAGGGGGCAGCAGCAGTGACGAATAACGCCGACGCAAAGGCACGCATTACTTTTCGAGATCCACCCGTTGAAGTAGAAGTCCCGATCGGCATTTCCCTGCTGGAAGCGGCGATGAGCGCAGGGGCCGTAACCGTGGGCCCTTGCGGCGGCAATTGCGCCTGCGGTGGCTGCCACGTCCGCATCGAAGAAGGGGCCAGCTTTCTGTCGGGTGCAAGTGAGAAAGAAGAAGACCAGCTGGATCAAGTATTCGACGTGCGCCCCTCGTCTCGGCTTGCATGCCAGGCTCGTATCATTGCTGGGGGCGACATCGCGGTGCGTAAAGTGTGTGATTGACGGCTAGGGCACGCGTTGACGGCGCACACCTACATGCTGAAGCGCACCGGCGGCGAACGAACCAGCAGCCGCATTAAGTCGATTCGACATTTGACCGTATGTCCACGGAAAGTCGAATTTCCTTATGCGGTGCGACCGAATCATTCATCCCAATTGGAGGCTTTGTGTCTCTCGACTGCGGCTTCACCCGGCAGTGGTAGCCGCATTTGGATTGGCAGTCGTGTCACTTACGAGACCCGCAAGTGCTCAAGAGTTCAGGTTACATGCCGCCGGGGGGGTGGGTCACGCTGTGGGCGGGTATCAACAACGCGAATTCGGTTTTGGTGGCACGGCGCAGGCCGGCTTCGAACTGGTACTGCTGCGTGAAATTGGCTTCTATGGTCAAGCGAGCGGCACCTGGCTGGGCGCGAGTGCAGAACCAAAAAATCCAACCCTTGCTCCCCTGGATGCAGCATCGAGTTATGCGGGCATGGCCGGCATTGATGTGCGACCGTTTGCGCGAAACCCGGGGAGAAGAATCTTCAGCCTGGCAGGGTTGTGGGCGAGTGGCGCGGGTGGCATCGCATACACGGGTAACCTGAGTCGACCGGTGACGGAGGCCGAGATTGGACTCGATCTGCTGTTCTCCAAGGGCTCACTCGGGCTAGGACCCATGGTGGGGTGGGAGCACGTGTTTCAGCCCAACAAAGAATTGCGACCTGAAGACGCCAATGTGCTCTTCGTAGGCGTGCACGGCATGTTCGAAATTCGACTAAAGCCCGAACGCTATGACGGCGATCGCGACGGCGACGGAATTGCGGATTCGGTCGATCAGTGTCCCGATGATCCAGAAGACAAGGACGGGTTCGAGGACGAAGACGGCTGCCCTGACAAAGACAACGATCAAGATTCAATCCCGGATATCTACGACCACTGTCCCAATGTTGCAGAGGACAAGGACGGGTTCCAAGACGAAGATGGCTGTCCCGACTTGGACAACGATAAGGACGGCATTGCGGACGTCGCTGACAAATGCCCGAATGACCCGGAAGACAAGGACGGATTTGAGGACGAAGACGGCTGCCCCGACTTGGACAACGATAAGGATGGCATTCCGGACTCGGTCGATCTCTGTCCGAATGAACCCGAAACCGTGAACGGCTATGCTGACGAAGACGGTTGCCCAGATGCAGAACAGATCCGCGTCGTTGGTGACAAGATTATCCTCGATGACCGCGTTCACTTCATGGTCAATGCCCACATCATTCGTGGCATCAGCTATCCGCTACTCGATCGATTGGCGCGACTGATCATCCAGCATCCAGAGTACATTCACATTGAAGTACAAGGGCATACGGATGAGCGAGGCCCCGATTGGTACAACGATAGGCTCAGTCAAGATCGAGCCAATGCCGTGCTTGAATTCCTGATCAGCCGCGGCGTAAATCGGGAGCGCCTCTCCGCGCATGGCTTTGGCAAGTCCAAGCCCTTGGTGGACAAGAACAGTGAGTACGCCTGGTCCATGAATCGACGCGTGGAATTCGAGATCACTCGCCAGAAAGCCGAGAAGATATTCTTGACGCTCACTGGGGGTTTCCCAAAGGACACTGCGCCGCCAGCGCCGAGTCCAGCAGACAGTTCGGGCACACCTCCGGTTGAGACCGAGCCGCCCTCTAGCAACGATTCGGCACCTGAAAAGCAGGACACGCAGACGGAGGCGGTACCATGAAGCTCACGCAATCATTGATCCTGGCGGGGTTCGTGATGGCCATCGCTGCATTGGCTTCGCCTGGCTGCGGTAACAGCGGTCTGGTGGGCGGAGACTGTGCCAATGGCTACACCAACTGCTCGAACAGCTGTGTGAACCTGCAAACCGATCAACACAACTGCGGCCGTTGCGGCCATGAGTGTACGAGTGGGGTGGCCTGCATCCAAGGCATGTGCGGCGGGGTCGAAGAGGCCGGCGGCGCTGGTTGGGGCGGCTTAGGCGGTGATGGTAACCATTATCGCGACGGCTCGGCCCTCGGCGGCGATGGGTCCAGTGACGCCACGGGTGATCATATCGTCGAGTTCGACGTCGTTTACCCGCAAGGTGGGTCCACCTCGGTCGATGACGGTAGCGTCGGGGGCGGAAACTCCACGAATGGCGGTTCGAGCTCAGCGGGCGCTAGTGCACAGCAAGGTGGGTCCACCTCGGGCGCCGTTAGTGGCGGAGGTGGTGCTGACACTGGGGCAACTGACTCGAGTATAATCGATGCAAGCCTCTGCGTTCCGCCGTACAACGATGCGTTGCACTGCGGGGACTGCGCGACGGTCTGCCCGCCAGACCTTCCCGTGTGCGCACCAGCAGAGGGAACTTACGCGTGCCGACCAATGTGTGACGCGCCGCTCGTCAATTGTTTCGGCTCGTGCGTGTATCTCAACAGTGATCCCGACAACTGTGGCAGTTGTGGCGTTACGTGCCCGTCGCGTGCGTGCCAAGACGGCATTTGTGTAGGCACGCAGACAGGTCACTTCATTGCCATTTGCATGAACTACCGTACCGCTCCCGGCCCTAATACCGCGCAAACCACACTACTCCTGGGCAACGCTGTCTTCATTCCTCGTGCTCCGGTAGTGAGAATTCTTGCATATGATGAGTATGCGGACCCATCAGCGCCGCCGCAGGTGAACGCCACGATCGCTAGAGCATCCGTCGGGCAAGAATTCTCGATTACGCAAGTGCACTCCAGCGTGGAAATCCCGCCCCTGCTCAGCAAGGCGAAGTTCGACGTATTCCTGGTGTACGAGCAACCGTACGCTCCAGCCGGCGAACTCTCGAGTATTGGCAGCGTATGGGCTTCATCCCTCGAATCGTTCGGCTATGTTGGAGGAGTGATCGTGATGCTCGACGGTGGGCAGGGCGTGCGGGAAATGACCCAGCTGTTTACGAGCACGCGGCTCTTCACCACGACGGGCGAAGTAGGCTTGAGTTCATCTGCATTCCTTCAGACACGTGTCAAAAACGACGTAGTGGGTAACGGGATGTCCAGCGAGTTTCCGACTCAAGCCGATACTTGTGGCTTCGAGACGTCTCTCACAGCTCCGGCTGAAACGAGTTACGTAATTACGGAGTCCATCGGGGACGCGGGTGATGAGCTTCCCGTCGTTGTACATTCGACCCTTACGGCTCCGCAGTAGGGTTAGGTCAAAGACAACTCGCATCCTGCACCAAGAACACGACGCCGGATCACCGAACGTTGCGGGTTGTCTTTCGTGGGCGGTGGGCGGTTACTTCGTATTGCTGCAGGGCATTCTGCAATTCCTCAACCACGCGGACGCGCAGTGCCTCGGGCTCGATCACTCGCGCACGGGCTCCCCATTCGAGGACCCAGCTGACGACAGGGGTAAGATCGCCGATGGTCATGGTCAGCCTGACTCCTCCGCCTGCCGTCGGAACCAATCGCTGCGTCGCATGAACCTTTCGCGTGCGCACGTACTCCGCGACAGCCGCGTCAAATTCCACCACCACCCTGTGTTTGTCACGTGAGCGCCAGATGCCAAATTCGCCTTGGAAGTAGTCCTCCACTTTGAACTCGGTGGGCAGAACGAATCGTTCTTCGGTGGCACACTCGGTGTCTCTCATCCGGTCCACTTGAAACGTGCGTATCTCGCCGTGCTTCAAGTGCAGACCCACGCAATAGATGGCGTCGCGATGGAACACCAGCGCGTAGGGGTGAATCGCAATGCGCTCGTCCTTGTCCTTTCCGTGGCTGTGGTAGAACAGGTGCAAGGGGCGCAGATCGGCCACCGCCTGAAATAGGTCGTCAAGTTCCTCGACCTTGTTGCTATAGTCCTTGGGGGCATGGGGCAAGTAGAGGAACCGCTCTTCGAGCCGAGCGTCAGCTAGCCCCGCATTGGGACCACGTCCCGGTCGCTGCGCCACGGCAAGCAACTTGTTGACCGCAAGGTCAATCTCGTCGTGTAAGGCAGTGCCCTTGAGTGGCTCGAAAAGACGCCTAGCCGCCAGCAGCGCGTAAGCTTGAGTACGCCGCAGCTCGACCCTGCGCGGCATGTCGCGCTGTGGAATGCCCCAAACGACTTGGCCACCACCTTTCACCCGGCGTGGCTCAAGATCATAGTCTCGGCCCACTTCCTTCAAATAGCGACGTAAGGTCCGCGCGCTGACCTTGAGGCTATCAGCCAACTCATAGAGGGTCAATCCCCGTGGATGGCGTTCGAGCAACTCGCGAACACGGTCCAGTCTGCGATGTTGAGTAAATTGCCCATTGGGGCGACCTCGATGAGTAGCTGCAGGCACGACCCAACCTTACCACATGGGACTGAAAGAAGGACTGCGGTGATGTTCAAGATCTACTGCAGCGACGATCGCGTCAATCATGCTCTGCAACTCTTCGGAGTCCACTGGCTTGTGCAGGCAACGGACGTCTGCTTGCTGCAAGAGTTCCTGGGCCTTGGGCGTCACCGCCCCCCCGGTCATGAACAGAAAGCGCGCTTTGAGCTCGGGCCATTGCTCACACGCTCGAACGTAAAGATCCACTCCTGAAATATCGGGCATCATGAGATCGCAGATGACGACATCAACGGGCTCGGCCTGTTCGAACACCTCAAGAGCATGACGTGCATCGAGCGCGATGCTCACGTCATGCATCGACAACATGCGCCGAATGGCGCGCGCGACCACGGGCTCGTCGTCAACGACTAGAATTCTTGCCTTGCGTGGAACGAGAACCAACAGCTCCGAAGGCGTTGGGTCGAATGTCTCAACCACCTCACTCGCCGGGAGGCTGACGCGCATCGTGGTGCCCTTGCCCACTTCGCTTTCGGCCTCCAATTCCCCGCCAAAGCCGCGGACAATGCCGAGCGAAACGAACAGCCCCAGCCCGGTGCCCTCACCCTGGGTCTTGGTGGTGAAATACGGTTCGAAGATACGCCCTAAGTGCTGCGGGCTGATCCCTTGGCCGTTGTCGATGATCTCAATCAGTGCACGACCCGTGTCACTTCGATGCGTGCGAACCGTGATGATGCCACGGTCGGGACTGG